>NZ_JBQSWS010000010.1:0-107698 GCF_052377355.1 Corynebacterium sp. AOP40-4SA-5 | reverse complement strand
GGTACGGTGGTGTCGGTGGTGGTGGAGCCGTGGTGTCAGCCATGTCGAACACGGTATCAAGTGGCACGGACATGGAAATGCGCAAGGACGTTCCCATCGAACATACATTCGATATCATGAAGGAAGATGCCGAGGCATGAAAAAACCGCCCACCGGCGACGGGCACCGGCGGACGGTCAGCGACCTCAGGAGTTCGCGGCCTGCTCCTTCATCAGCTTCATCGCCGTACGGCGACGCTTGCGCAGCAGCTCGATGCGCTCGTCGAGCAGCACGTCCAGCTCCTCCAGGGAGCGACGCTCGCGCAGCATGTCCCAGTGCGTACGGGCCGGCTTCTGCGGCTTGGCGTCCTGGCCGATACCCTCGATGAGCTGGCCGAGCTGACCGTTCTTGCACATCCACTCGCTGGGGATCTCCGCGTCGTTGGCGAAGGCGACCTCGAAGATCTCACCGGAGTCGGTCTGGTACTTGGTCATCTGGCGCGGAGCCAGGTCGTGGTCCCGGTCGGTCTCGTAGGACACCGCTCCCATACGACTGCCGCGCAGTACACGATCTGCCATCGGTGCATCACCCTTCTCATCATGCGGACGTGGTGGATTATTCCTCCCGTACAACGGACGAGGCGCCCGAATAATTCCCGGGCGACACCACAAAGCTCAACCACACAACCCTACCCCAGAAGTGCAATGATGGACGACATGACCGACGACCTGACCATCCAGCACCGGTCCGCACCGCACCGGTGTGAGTGGTGCAGCCGGGAGATCGCCCAGGAGGGCCCCGGCCGACGCCGCCGCTACTGCAGCCAGTCCTGCAGGCAGCGCGCCTACGAACAACGCCAGTCGCTCAAGGACACGGCGATCCCGGCCGACTCCGTCATCCTTCCGCGCGCCGCCGCCGACGAACTCACCGACCGTCTCTTCGAGGTCCGGTGCGCCGCCGAGGACATCCGTGAGGCGGTCACCGACGGGGAGCCGTCCGACAGCATTGCCGCACTGTGCCAGGAACTTGTCGAACTGGCCCGCGCCGCCGAGGGAGTGCGGGGGAGAAGCGAATAGGGGTTCACCCCCGGTGACGACTAGCATGGTCAGTCATGCGGAAAGGTATCGTCACGCTGGTCGTCGTCGCAGTCGTCGCCCTCGCCATCGCCATCGTCGGCCCCCCTGTCTACAAACTCATCACCAGTGAGGGTCTGCAGACGGCGTCGATCGCCGACGGAAGCGGCGAACCTCCGACCGTGGGCATCGACGGCCACTGGGACGTCGTCCCGGGCGTCGGCGCGAACTCCTCGGAGGCGGGGTACACCTTTGACGAGGTGCTTCCCGGCCAGGAGAAGTCGACCTCCGGGCGGACGTCCTCGGTGGACGGCTCCCTCGTCGTCGACGACGGCGTCCTGCAGGAGGGACGGGTCACCGTCGACGTCGCCAGCATCGCGTCCGACATCGAGAAGCGCGACATCCACGTGCGCGACAACATCCTGCACACCGACGACTACCCCGAGGCGACGTTCAGCATCACCAGCCCCGTCGACCTGTCCTCGCTGCCGGAGGACGGTAGTGTCGACACGGTGACCGTCCGCGGCGACCTCACCATGCACGGTGAGACCAACGAGGTGTCCGCGGATCTGAAGGTGCTGCGCTCCGGCGAGAACGTCATCGTTGAAGGCCAGGTGCCGGTGAACCGCGAGGACTTCGGCATCGTCTCCCCGGAGTTCGTCGCCTCGCAGATCGCCGAAGAGGGGACCGTGGACCTCCTCCTGGTCTTCGGACTGAAGAACTAACAGACAGAACTGACGGACGGAGAGGACGGCACCATGGACAGAGACGTCATGGTCTTCACCCGGTGGATCCGGCTCGTGGCCCTGGTCGCGGCGGCCGCCTTCATGCTCTACACCGGCGGCACGGTGGCCTACATCTTCGCCGTTGTGTGCCTGTTCTTCCTCGCCATGACCATATGGCAGTTACTGAAGCTCTACCGAGACGAGCGATACCGCAGCTAGACACGACACTTCAGGAGGCCCCATGGGACACGAGATCACCGACCTTCTGGAGCGGCAGGACGTCGCCGCCCTGCAGGCGCAACTCAAGGACATGACGACGGTCGCGATCGCCGACGAGATGTCGCGTCGCGACACCGACGAACAGGCGGTCATCTTCCGTCTGTTGGACAAGGACCGCGCGATCCAGGTCTTCGAGTACCTGGACGTCGTCCACCAGGCCGACCTGTTGTCCGGCCTGCGCGAGGCGCGGTTCGCCGACCTGCTGCTCAGCCTGCCCGACGACGACCGTGCGCAACTCTTCGGGGAGATGCCGGCGGCCGTCGCCACCCGGATGATGGCCGACCTTCCCGCCGACCGTCGCAAGGTCACCGCCCAGCTGCTCGGCTACCCGGACGAGTCCGCCGGCCGTGTGATGACCCCGGTTCCCACGGTCATCGACGTCGACAACACCAGGGAGCAGGCGCTCAAGAAGCTCCGGGGCCGCCAGCTGCGTAACCGGGACATCGCCGTGCTGGCCGTCACGGACTCGACACGGCACCTGGTCGGCGTGGTCAACCTCGCGGCGTTGGTGTCCGCGGCGGACGGGACGCCGGTCTCCGAGCTGATGAACGTGGAGACCCACGCCGTCAACGCCACCGAGGACCAGGAGGTCGCCGCACGTCTCGTGCAGGAGGCCGACCTGCTGGCCCTGCCCGTCGTGGACGGTGAAGGACGTTTCCTCGGCGTGATCACGGTGGACGACGCCATGGAGATCCTCGAGCAGGAGGTCACCGAGGACGTCTACCGTGCCGGCGGTTCCGAGCCCCTCAAGCAGCCGTACCTCTCGGCGACGGTCTTCGACCTGGCGCGCAAGCGTGGCGTCTGGCTGCTGGTGCTGATCCTCACGGCCGTGCTGACGGTCAACGTGATGTCGCATTTCGAGGACACGCTGGCCAAGGTCGTGGTCCTGGCGACGTTCGTGCCGATGGTCACCGGTACCGGCGGCAACGCCGGTTCGCAGGCGGCGTCCTCGGTGGTCCGCGCCCTGGCGGTCGACGAGGTGCGCCCAAAGGACATCTGGAAGGTCATCTGGCGTGAGACCCGCGTGGGCTTCATGCTCGGCGTGTTCCTCGGCGCCTTGATCTTCCCGTTCATCACGTTGTTCTACGAGTGGCGTATCGGCGCGGTGATGGGCCTGACGATCGTGGCGATCTGCACGTGGGCGTGCATCGTCGGCGGTGTGCTGCCGCTGATCGCCCGCAAGATCGGCGTGGACCCGGCGGTGTTCTCCACGCCGGTGGTCTCGACGCTGGTGGACGCCACCGGCCTGGTGATCTACTTCAGCATCGCCCAGGTGGTCCTGTCGAGCATGTTGTGACCCTGGATCACCAGGGCAGAGTGCCCCCTAATAACGTCACAGTGACGTAATTAGGGGGCACTCGTGAACGAGGGGACCGGAGGCACTTCATCGGATTCCGAGCCCCGCTAGGACGCTGCGGCGGCATCGCCGTGTCGCCGTCGGCGTCCGCGTCGGCGTCGGCGTCCAGGATGCCGGAAAGGACGTCGGACGTCGCACAGGACACTGGAACGGCGCACCGGACGCTGCGGGTGCGCGAGGCGAAACTCGACGCCAGCGACGACGCCGACCCGACGTCAAACGAGACGACGAGGCGCCGGCCGCGCCGAACGCAGGCCACACGGAAGCAGGACAGGCGGAAGTAGAACGCACGCGATGCAGACGTCCGGACGCAGCCAACACAGCGACGTCTCCCGCCCCTCCCACCAACCCGTCCTTGTTCGCCGATAATATACATTATGACACTTCGTCGGATTAGAGCTCCCCTCATGACCGCCGACGCTGCTCTCTAGCAGGCATCGGAACGCGGCCGGGACCCACGACGACTTGCCAATCAACTTGTTCCCAATGCCAGTTCACTCGTCGAGCGCCCAGCCCCTACAGCTGCCGCTAGCTTCCGTGCCGCTCCGGGCCACTCCAGGCCTGGCCGCATGCTGACGGACTGTTCCGGCCCACCGAACTGCGGGAGCCACCGGACGAATACTGATGCATCTCGTTGCCATCCAGCCTCGACACACTCGACAACACCATCCGACGAAGAACGTGAGCTCTACATGGACCTGCGAGCCTTTGAGAACTTCCCTACCGCTTCCTACGCGCCCGTATGGAGAACTCTCTCGCGTAAGAACCCGACAAGTCCGGGACAAGCATTTCGAAGACCTCAGCAACGCGGAGTGGCGTGAACTCAACGACAGAACTCTCGATGTGATCGCCGTCGGAATTCTCGGCAGCGAACCTGATCGGCGGAGAGTTATGCCCGTTAACTTCCAGCGGAACACCGCAAGAGGAACGATCTTCAGATTGCGCTGCCGGCGGACCGCATGATTTTTCGAGATACGCCGGGGAGCTGACTGACTTTTTAACCTCTCCTACGCCGAGGCAGTCCATCTCGATTCGAGCAATATCGCCCCGTAACTGCGGAGATATTACAATCGACCATACGGCAAATAGATAACGCAGAGGTATCCTGCCGTTCACCATTCTCACCGAGAACTGAAACGAAGAATGATGTCCATTTTCATCACTCCAGCACCAATAGTCATGCGTCTCCCACAACGCTGCAGACGAGACGGTCATCCCCGTCTCATCGTCACCTGTATTTGCAAAACCGATAAATCTTTCGATATTAGTGAAGTCGAGCAGCGGATCGAATGATTCCGGAACGACGAAGGGCTCGTCAGAGCTCGCTCGAACCACCACCTGCGCCAGCTTAGTACTCATATTCAGATCCTTCCATCGGAATTATGACGTAGCAACACAATTAACATCCCACACGCCGCATTTCAGGCCCATCACGGCTCCTCTTTTCATTTATCGCATAACGGCGAAAAACACCGCATAGTGAAGCTATCAGACTGCAACGGATTCGGCAATGCCATGGGCCCCATGCGCGACTCCTTCGACTACGCCATGGCCGAATCCTCAAACTCACTGCACAAGCTCCGATACGCGGAGTGCAGCACCGCAACTCTGGAAAATATCAGAATTACTGAGAGTGAGAAATGACATCAGAACGGGGTGGGTATGTTGCCTCAGCCCGTATACGTCAGGATCGCTGTGAAAAGTGTCAAATCAGTTCAGGACGGGTTTCGACGACCAGCCACTGGGCACCGCCATCGACCCACCAGACAGCCGACGTCGCATCGCTCGGATCCCGCCCCTCCTCGAGCAATGACCCGGGATTGTCCAACGCCGCCCGGTACACGACCTCGGCATCATCACCGGAGAGCTCGCCACTCTCGCCCGACGGAGAATGCGGCGCCAGGAAGTCATCCGGATCCGGCCCGGGCCACAGCGGCACATCGTCCTGTGTGAGATCGTTGTCCAGCATTCTCGGACGATAGACCACGATGTCCTGCGGGAGGTTCGTACTCTCCTCCCCCTCGGCATCGTCCTGCCCACCGCACGCCGCCGTCGAGATCGCCACACCGGCAACGACCGCCAGGATCATCGGACGGGCCTTGATTCCCCTCACGGTCGACACCCCTCGAAGATGCAGTGAATCACAAAGTTAGTCAATGGAACTATGTACATGACCGTACAGCCCGCTCGCCCAGGTGTCCAGCGTTAACCGGCTCTTCGCGATTCACAGTGCGTTGATCCGGTCGCGGAGCTGCCCGGAATGGATCAGCGACCTCAAGATGTAGTGGTCCAGATTTCGGAACCCCAGCGCAATACCGCGCAGGTGGTCCAATCTCCCGTTGACGGCTCCGACGTCGAAATACGCCAAAATATCGGCCCGACGCCGCCACAACATGCGCCCGAACTGCGCCAACTCCTCCAAGCCCTTCGGCAGCGCCCTGCGCAGCGTGTCGATCAACCCGGCCATCAACTTCTTGCCCCGTGACTTGTCCGGGGCCCCGAACGCGGCGATGACGTCCTGGTCTCACGTTGCAGACGCTGCCGACACGCGGTGAGCTTCTCGGCGGCCAGGTGCACCACATGAAATGGGTCCATCACCTTCGTCGCCGCGGGCAGGGCGTGGTCCACGGCGGTGGCGTAGCCGGCGAAGCCGTCCATCGTCACCACCTGAACCGACTCGCGGAACGCTTCGCTGCGTTGCTGCAACCAGCTTCGTAGAACCTCGGCGCTGCGCCCGGGCCGCATGTCGATCAACCGCGCTGGCCCGCGCCCATCGACCAGTGGGGTCAGATCCACCAGCACCGTGACCATCGAGGAGGGATCGCCGGGACGGCGGGTGTGTTTCCACACGTGCTCGTCGACCCCTAGTATCCGCACGTCAGCGAGGTGATCGCCGGAGTCGTAGACAAGGTTGCGGCATGCCTGAACCGCGATCTTGTTGACCAGCGGCCACCCGACACCTAGGGCTTTCGCAGTGGCTGAGACACTCATGCGGTCGATCGCGAGGCGTTGCAGGATCCAGCGAGTCACCCGGTGGGTCAGTTTTCGACCCATCGTCCGCACAACCCAGTGAAGCCTGGAAGATCTTCCGGCTGCAGGCATCGTTGGGGCAGGTGAACCGCGGGACACGGACGTGAAGTCGCGTCGGGAAGCCGACGACCGGCAGGTCCACCAGCTGCCGGGTGACGTGATCTCGCAGCACACCTGCATGTTTGCAGCCAGGACACTGATCGTCGACGGTCACCGGGGCGACGTCCGCGGCGCCAGTGATGGTCAATCCGATTTCAGCGGTGCGGCAGATGGTGTCAGCTACGAGGTTGCCAGTAGTGTGCATTGTAGGGTCCTGGTTCGGTCAGATGAAGGTGTGGTAACTCTCATCTTGTACCGGCCAGGACCTCTATATGTTGTGCCACACCGCATCGGCCCCACCGTCAGCCATGCACTCCGTATCGCGAAGAGCCCGTTAACCCTCGGGAAATCCCGTCGGGACCGCGAGGAAACTCCCCTCTCGTAGATTCACATTTGTCCTACATAACGGACACCGATCAACGAGAAGGAGTGCTCATGCCTGCTGCAGACGTAGCGTGGATCCTCGCCGCATTCTCCCTGGTGCTGCTCATGTTCCCGGGACTGGCGATGCTGTACGGAGGGATGCTCAACGGCCGCAGCGTCCTGAACATGATGATGATGGTGATGTCCTCGCTGGCGGTCACCACGGTGGTCTACATCATCGTCGGTCACGGGCTCGTCGTCGGCGACAGCGTCGCCGGCCTACGACTGATCGGCGACCCCCTCGAGTTCGCCTTCTTCAACGACCTCATGACCGACGACGGAAACGGCACCACCCTGAACACGGCGTTCTTCACCCTCTTCGCCGCCATCAGTGTCGCCCTGGTCTCCTCCGGCGCCGCCGGCCGTATGAAGTTCGATGCCTGGATGATCTTCGCCGCCGTCTGGGTTCTGCTCGTCTACGCCCCCATGGCCCACTGGGTCTTCGCCGCCGACGACGAGGAGGCCGGCACCACCGGCGGATGGATGATCAACGTCCTCGGCCTGCACGACTTCGCCGGTGGCACCGCCGTGCACATGAACGCCGGCGCAGCGGGCCTCGCCCTGGCCGTCTTCCTCGGACGACGCGCCACCAAGGACCACCGGCCCCACAACCTCCCGCTGATGCTCATCGGCGCGGGCATGATCGCCATGGGCTGGATGGGCTTCAACGGCGGCACAGCCGGCGGAGCGAACTTCCTCGCCCAGTACGTGATCCTCACCTCCCTGCTCTCCCTGGCGGGAGGAATGCTGGGCTTCATCATCATGCAGCGGGTCGTCAACGGCCACTACACGCTGATGGGCCTGGGGACCGGCATGATCGCCGGTCTCGTCGGCATCACCCCGGTGGCGGACGCCGTCCACCCCGTCGGAGCGGTGTTCGTGGGCATGGCCGCCTCCGCAGCCGCTTTCGGCGCGATCAAGCTGGCACGACGCTACGGCGTCGACGACTCGGCGGACGTCTTCGCCGTCCACGGCGTCGGCGGGATGGCGGGTGCCATGTTCGTCGTGTTCTTCGGCGCGGCCGCCGCTCCGGCAGGACGTGCCGGGATCTTCTTCGGCGGCTCCCCCGACCTGGTCTGGCGGGAGATCGTGGCGATCGTGGTGACCGTCTCGTTCTCCTTCCTGATGACCTACGCGATCGCCTGGGTGATGGACAAGATCCACCCCATCCGCATCACCGAGGAGGACGAGGGCCGCGGGATCGACGCAGCGATCCACGACGAACAGGCCTACGACAGGACGATGGAGCCGGCCGGCACCGCCGACCGCACCATCAGCTGAGCTGGCATGTTCAGGCCAGTTCCGGCTTCTCCCACAGGTTCAGTACCGTGCCGAGGTTCTTCTCCTCGGCGGTGGCGTAGAGGTCGGTGGCCCAGGCCACGTCCTCGACGGGCATGCCGCCCACGGAGTACACGGTGACGGTCTCCGGGTCCCAGCCCGGGGCCTTGCCCTCGGCGACGTCGGCGATGACCTCGATCTTCGACTTGTCGAGACTTCCCTCACGCACCAGGTCGTACCACTTCGTCCCCGGGATGCCGAGCAGCACGAAGGCCTGGTCGCCGTACTCCTCCTCCCACGCCTCGTAGAGACCGTAGGCGTCGAGGACGAGGCGGGCGTCGCCGGCGAGGAAGTCGTCGTCGAACCGGGCGGCGGCCGGGGCCGCGACGAGACAGCCCGGCTTCAGCCACTCCTCCTTGAAGTACGGGAAGGCCGACGGGCCGGCGAAGTCGGTGGTGGTCGAGGCCATCACGATGTCGGCGTCGGTCACCGCCTCCTCGATCGAGTCACAGCCCACGACCTCGACCCGGGGGTACTCCCCCTGGATGTAGTCGCGGAAGGAGTCCACACCACGCTGGCTGCGGCCCTTCACCTTGATCGTCGTGATGCCCGGGCGCAGCGCGAGGATCGCGTCGGTGTTGGTGCGCGCCATCACGCCTGGGCCGACGACAGCCAGGGTCGTCGAGTCCGGGTTGGAGAGGTACTTCACGCCCACCCCCGGCACCGCACCGGTGCGGACCGCGGAGAGGATGTTCGCGCTCATGATCGCCTTCGGCGCGCCGGTCACCGTGTCATTGAGCACGAAGACGTGGATCGAGCGCGGCAGTCCCTCCTTGCGGTTCTCCGCATTGGACCCGTACCACTTCACGCCGGTGTTGTTGAAGCGTCCTCCCAGGTAGGCGGGCATCGCCATGAACCGACGGTCGGGACCGTCGGCCGGCATGCCGTCGAACTCGGGCTTCTCCGGGAACGAGATCATCGCCCCGTGGGAGTTGTGGTTGAGTCCGGCCATCATGTAGTCGCCCCTGTTCAGGAGGATGAGGGTCTCCTCCATCACGTCCACGCAGCGGGCGATGTCGCGGACCCCTGCCTCGATCATGTCGGGTTCGCTGAGGTAGCGGAAGTTGATGCTCGTGTCGGGTGTGGTGGTGTCGGGCTGCTCGGCCATGTCGGCACTCTCCTTGGTGGTTACCAGTGTTGAACAGAAGTAAATTTTATGGCGGGGGATTTTCCCGTCGGTCTCGCCCTGATTTCGGGCGCATTAAGGTTGCCGCATCAGGAACGCCAGGGACCTGACCAGGGCGCGCAGTCCTGCCAGGACGTCGGCGTCCGCGGCGTCCTCCCGCGGGGAGTGCGAGATCCCGTGCGGTGAGCGGACGAACAACATCGAGGTCGGTACGCGTGTGGCCAGGATCCCGGAGTCGTGACCTGCCTGGGTGGGAAGTTCCGGCAGGTACTCCCCCGCGTCGGCGGCGAGCTTGGCGTGCACGTCGCGCAGGTCGGCGTCGAATTCCACGACGGGCGCGTAGGACACCCGCGTCACCGTGCAGGTCACGCCATGGTCCCCGGACGCCTGCCGGGCGGCCTGCGCCACCCGGTCGACGAGGGACGCCAGGGTGCCGTCGTCGGCGGCGCGCGCGTCGAGCAAGGCGACGACCCGGGCGGGAACCACGTTCGGGCCGGCAGGTTCGACGTGGAAGCGCCCGAAGGTGGCCCGGGCGTCCAGCGCTCCGGCGGCCGCGCGCGCCGCCAGCACCGTCTCGGCGAACGGCAACGCGGCGTCCTTCCTGTCCTCCAGACGCGCGGTCCCCGCATGGTCGGCGACGCCGTCGAAGACGAACTCCCACCGCCCGTGCGGCCAGATCGCCGAGGCCACGCCCACGGCCGCGTCGAGACGTCCGGCGAGGTTCCTCCCCTGTTCAACGTGCACCTCGACCTGTGCACCGATGCGCGCGAGCTCCTGCGGGTCCTCCCCCACGTCCTGCGGGTCGGCGCCCGCGGCGGTCATCGCCTCGGCGAGGCTCACCCCGTCGGCGTCGACGAGTGCGCGGGCGGTGGCGGGGTCGATCGCCCCGCTCATCAGCTTGGACCCCAGGCAGGCGACGCCGAAGCGTGCACCCTCCTCGTCCATGTAGTCCACGACCGCCAGGGACCGCGGTGCGGCGAAGGAGCCCGCCTGTTCCGCGGCCTGCAGTTCATCGACGGCGAGGAAGCCGAGGACCACGCCGAGGGGGCCGTCCCACAGTCCCCCGTCCGGCACGGAATCCAGGTGCGAGCCGGTGACCACGGAGCCCTCGCGCGGCTCGCCCCACCAGGCACGCAGGTTGCCGTTGGCGTCGGTGGCCACGTGCATGCCGCGCTCCCGGGCCTGCGCGGTGAATCACGCCCGCAGCGCCCGGTCCTCTGCGGTCCAGGAGAAACGTCGTACACCGGATTCGGTGACGCCGATCTCGGCGAGCTGCGCCCACATCCGGTGGAAGCGCCCGAGGGCGGCGTCGGGGTCCCGGAGTTCGTTGATCCCGTTCATGCCGGTGGTCCTCTCCTCAGGGTCGCAACGCACTCGTCACGTCCCCGTCACATGTGTAGTGTTTCATGTCAGTATCGTTTGATTCACAAGAAGAATCACCCCCACGATAACCCAGCCACCCGGCCACCACAACAGGGAGCATCCGAAGATGGGCACCACGACCAGCACGAAGAGCACGGAAAACACCGCGAACTACGACTACGTCATCGTCGGCGGCGGTCTCGAAGGCCTCGCCATCGCCTGGGGGCTGACCTCCCGCGGGGAGAAGAGCGTGCTCGTGCTCGAACGCGGGCAACTCTGCGGCGGCATGACCGGCAAGTCCTCCGGCGTGGTTCGTTCGCATTACGGCACCCCGTCGGTGGCGAAGATGGGGTGGAACGGAACAAAATTCCTCCACCGGGCCGAGGAGATCCTCGGCGACGACTGCGGCTTCCGCAACTGCGGGTACATGGTCGGCGTCGGCGCCGAGAACTCCGACGCGCTGAAGGCCAATGTCGCCATGCAGCAGGGTCTCGGCATCGACGTCTCCTTCATCACCGGTGACGACGCCCGCGAACTGTGGCCCGGCCTGCGTGTCGACGACTTCGACGCCATCGCCTACGGACCGCTCGGTGGACGCGGCGACGCCCCGATGCTCGGCATGGCCTTCTCCGTCGCCGCCCGCCGGCAGGGCGCGACGGTACGCAGCGGCGTGAACGTCACCGGCTTCACCTGCGGCGCGGACGACAGGGTCACCGGTGTGGCCCTCGCCGACGGCTCCACCGTCGGTGCCGGTCAGGTCATCCTCGCCACCGGCGCCTGGGCCCGGCAGCTGGGCTCCACCGTGGGCCTCGACCTGCCGGTGCACGCCCAACGCGCCCAGTTGATGCTCGTCTCCCCCGGCGCCGACCTGGGACGCGTCCCCGTACTTTCCGACCTGGTCAGCCTGCAGTACCTGTGCGGTGAACCCAACGGCGAAATCCTCTGCGGCAATTCCGACCACCGCGATCCCCACTGGGCGGACCCGGACAACTACCGCAACAGGGCCGACGACGACTTCGTCGAGTGGACCATCGGCAAGCTCATGCACCGTCTGCCCGACATGCCGAACCCGGCGCTCAGCTCGTCCTACGCCGGCTGCTACGACACGACCCCCGACTACAACCCGATCATCGGGCCGTCCGGGGTCGACGGACTGTTCCTCGCCGTCGGCTTCGCCGGACACGGCTACAAGATCGCCCCGGCCGTCGCCGACCTGCTGCTGGACGGAGCATCGTCGGACGCGGACGTCCCGGCGTCCGACTTCCGACTGGGGCGCTTCGCCGAGAATGACCTGACCCGCAGCCTGCACCCCTACGTAGGTGCCGGCGAGATGCGGTGAGGATAGGATCTGACCCCATGCCGAACCCTGAACAGGACACAGCACAGGACACCGCACAGGACCATGAGATCGACCCGGCGTCCGCCGCGAAATCCCGCGCCGACGACCGGGCGATCGAGGTCAGCCTGGGACGTCGCGTGCGCGCGCTGCGCACCTCGCGCGGTATGTCGCTGACCGGCCTGGCCGAACGTTCGGGACTGTCGCGCGCGATGCTGTCGAAGATCGAGAACGCCCAGACCTCCTGTTCACTGACCTCGGTGGCGCACCTCGCCGAGGCACTCGACGTCCCGGTGCCGACCCTGTTCCGTGACGCACAGGTCGAACGCCCCGCCGCCCACACCCCCGCCGGCACCGGCACCCGCATCAGCGGTCGCGGAACCCGTCACAACCACGTCTACGAACTGCTCGGATCCTTCCGCGGCCACGGTGACACCTCCTCGGGGCCGCACCTTGAGCCGGTGCTCGTGACCCTGCACGACCGTTCGGAGACGCACCCTCGTTTCCAGCACCCGGGCACCGAACTGATCTACATGCTCGACGGCGACATGACCTACCGCCACCAGGACACCGACTACCGGATGCGCCCCGGAGACGCCCTGCTCCTGGACGGTGAGGGAGTCCACGGTCCCGTCGAGCTGACCGAACTGCCCATCAGGTTCCTGGCCGTGACCGCCTACCCGGAGGAACGCACGTGACCCCACCCACCGTGGCCGTCCACCACCCGAGCGACCACCGTCCCCACGACCCCGCCTTTCAGTCGCTGCTCGACCTGCTGAACGACCGCATCGCCGCGGCCGTGCGGAACCTGGGGTGGCGGGTGGAGTTCATCGCAGGTGACAGTACCGACAGCGCCGAGAGTGCTGAGAGTGCTGAGAGTGCCGACATGATAGTCCTGGCAGGTGGGGAGGACGTGGACCCGGCGCTCTACGGTGCCGGGGCGTCCTGCGCCGGTGCCGGACGTCACCTCACCACCGCCGACCAAACCCACATCCGGGTCGTGACCCGGGCGGTGGCCGAGGGAGTGCCGGTGTTGGGCATCTGCCGCGGTATGCAGCTGGTCAACGTCGCGCTCGGCGGCACGTTGGTGCAGGACATGTCCAGCAGCCTGCCCACCTGTGCAGGCGCGCACGGTGCCAACCACCGACGCGAGGACGGCCCGGACCCCGGAGTGTTCACGCGCCTCGCCGGCGGCCCGGCGGGGATCGTCCCCGACGGCCCTGCCGTCTGCATCCACCACCAGGCGGTGGACCGGCTGGCACCGGGGCTGCGGGTCGTCGCCCGGGCCTCCGACGGCACGGTCGAGGCGGTGGTCCACGAGACCGCCCCGGTGACCGGGGTGCAGTGGCACCCGGAACATCCGGCCGCAGCGTCCGGAAACCTGACCGACCTGCTGCTGCGGATGCAGCGGCAGGCGGCAGTGCGTCCGGTGCGTCCGGTTGGTGTCCACATCGGGTGAGTCCCGCTCAGCGCACGGCGTCCTCCAACTCGGTCGCCTGCGCCACGCTCTCCTCCGGCACCGCACGCCAGGCCGCGAGGAGCAGGAGCAGCAGCGCCACGATACCGGCCACGCCCTGGGCGTTGGCCAGGATCCACGGTTGCCCCACCGCGTCCTGTACCCACCCCCAGTCGGCGATCCTGTAGTGCAGAAACACGTTCGCCACCACCAGCAGCGCCGCCGCCGTGGTCGTCGGCCAGTCGCGTGCACCACCCAGGAGCTGGGAGGCAAGCAGTGCCACGGCCACGATCACGCCCGACCAGTGGTGCGTCACCGCGTACGGTGCCGCCACGCTCACCGCCAGGACGAGCAGCAGCAGCGTGGTCACCGGACGTCCAGCGCGCAGCAGGCGCCGGGAGGCCCAGCCCGCGGCCACCGCGACCACGAGCAGGACGGGCAGCATCACCGTCTGCGCCAGGTCGCCGTCCATCCCCGCCCGGGTGAGCAGACCGGTCGCCGCCTGGTTGGCTTCGAAGGACGGCGGGCCGGCGCGTTCGTCGTCGAAGAACTCACTGGTCCAGAAGAACACCGCCTCGCCGGGGCGCATCAGCCAGCCGAGTGCGGCGGTCACGAGGAACGTCCCGGCGGAGCGCGCCAGGTCACCCCACCGACGTGTCACCAGGAACACCAGGGCGAACGCCGCCGGGGTGATCTTGATGCCGGCCGCCAGACCCACCCCGACACCACGCAGCCGACGGGGCGTGAACCCGAGGACGTCGGCCGTGACCAGCAGCACGAGGAAGACGTTGATCTGGCCGAACTCCATGTTCGCCCGCAGCGGCTCCATGCACAGAGCGAGACCGAGCATCGGCAGCGCCACCAGCGGCGCCCACCGCAGTCGCAGCCGGTGGGCAGCCATCGCCAGCACCGCCCAGGACGCCACCACCGAGGCCAGCGTCCAGAGCATCTCCATGGTCTGGTCGTTGAACCAGGTCAGCGGGACGAACAGGGCGGCCGCGAGCGGCGGGTAGATGAAGGGGAAGCCGGTGCGGGAGTCCAGGTCGTCGCCGTAGAGTCCCCCACCGTCGACGATCGCCTGCCCGGTGTCCCGGAACACGCCCAGATCCAGCAGGTAGCTGTCGCGCGCATATCCCAGCACCCATGCGCACTGCCAGACCAGCAACCCGACCCCGATGACGAGCGCACTCACCGCGGCGATGCGTCCAGCCCTGCTCTGCGGCTGGTCACGGGGCTGGTCACGTGGCTGACTCCCGCGAGTCTTGACGGCGGTGTCGTGCGGTGCGGAGATCGTCATGGTGGGGCGGATCACTCCATCAGGTCGGTGACGAGGGACGGTCCATCAGGCTAGGGAACCGCCCTGGCCTGCCCGTCCGTGACGACTGACAGGTTGCTGGCCAGGCCCTGTCACCAGATGAAGCGGCCGTCCTGCCCGAAAGACGCCGGACGCACCTCGGTCACCCAGTCAGGACGCACCGGACCGTAGATGTGCGGGTAGTTCTGCCCGTCACCGGCGTCCTCTTCGAGGACCTCTGTGCCGGCCGCGCGGACGCGGTCGTCGTCGATGACCAGGACGCACAGGGCGGCGTCCTCGTCGCGGTAGAACCTGCGGGCGGTCGGCCCGACCTGCTCCCGAGTCGAAGCGTGGACGAAGCCGACGCTGTCCACGGACAGCCCCACCGTGGACACCCGGTACTCCCCTGTCTCCAGGGCGGCGGTCCAGTCAGGGACCCGTGCAATGTGGAAGATCGTCATGCCACCACTGTGCCGCAGTCCGGCCCCTCCTGCTGAAACTGAGTTCACGATGTGGGAGAATATGACCATGAAGCTCCCACACGATGATATCGATCCCGACGGCCTCCTCGAGTACTCCGTCGTCTTCACCGACCGATCCCTCAACCACATGTCGGCACGGTTCACCACAGTCATGCAGGACATCCGCGACGTTCTGATCAGCGCCTACGACGCCGACACCGTCGCCGTGGTCCCCGGGGGCGGCAGCTACGCGATGGAGGCGGTCGCCCGCCAGCTCGTCACCGACAAGCGCACCCTCATCGTCCGCAACGGGCTGTTCTCCTTCCGCTGGTCGCAGATCATCGACGCCGGACGCATCACCGACGACGTCACCGTGCTCAAGGCACGTCAGACCGGCTACGAGCCGACGTCCACCTGGGGGCCCGCCCCGATCGACGAGGTCACCGCCGCGATCCGCCGTGAGCGTCCCGAGATCGTCATCGCACCGCACGTCGAGACCGCCGCCGGCATCCAGCTCACCGACGCCTACCTCACCGCCATGGCCGACGCCGCCCACGAGGTCGGCGCCCTGGTCGTCCTCGACTGCGTCGCCTCCGGAGCGTCCTGGGTCTCGATGACCGACACCGGGGTGGACGTGCTGGTCAGCGCCCCGCAGAAGGGCTGGAGCGGAACTCCCTGCGCCGGCTACGTGATGCTCAGCCCCGCCGCGCGCAAGGCCGTGAACGCCTCGACGTCCTCCAGCTTCGCCGTGGACCTGAAGAAGTGGCTGTTCATCACCGACGAGTACGGCGAGGGTCGCACCCCGTACCACGCCACCCTGCCGACCGACGGTCTCGCGCACAACGCCGCGCTGATGGTCGAGGCCCGCGAACGTGGCCTGGAGAACCTGCGCGCCGCGCAGATCGAACTGGGCACCAAGGTCCGCGCGCTGCTCGAGGAGCACGGGATCCAGGCCATCGCCACCGGCGAGTTCGCCGCCCCCAGCGTGGTCGTCGCCTACACCGACGACCCTGCCGTGAAGTCCGGCGCGAAGTTCAAGGAGGCCGGCGTGCAGGTCGCCGGCGGTGTCCCGCTGCAGTGCGGTGAGCCGGAGAGCTTCTCCACCTTCCGCCTGGGCCTGTTCGGCCTGGACAAGCTCGCCGACGTGGACGGCGCGGTCGACCGACTGCGCACCGCCCTGGACAAGCTGGGGATGTAGGGCCATGCTCTTCGCATTCTCCATCGCCCCCTCGACCACCCCGGAACCAGACGGTTCGATGGCCCACATCGTGGCCAAGGCCGTGGAGGTCGTCCGGGAGTCCGGGCTGCCCCACGAGACCACGTCGATGTTCACCACGATCGAGGGTGAATGGGACGAGGTGATGCCCGTCGTCAAGCGCGCCTGCGAGGCCGTGGGCGAGTACTCGCCGCGGGTGTCGCTGGTGCTCAAGGCCGACCTGCGGCCCGGGCACGACGGCGAGATCACCGGAAAGGTCGAGCGTCTCAACGCCGCCATCGACGGGGACGGTCAGTGACTGCTACCCGGCAGACCCCGCTCAGCTCACCGACGCGGCGGCGTTGCGCTCGGTGAAGTAGTCCGCCGCACGCACCGGCGCGTAGACCGCCCCACCACCGACGGGAGGCGCGAGGGGCTCGACGACCTGCGTCATGTCCGGCTCCATGAAGGCGATGATGCTGTACAGCTCCTCCGAGGGCGCGTCCTCGCTCGGTGCGAGCACCCTGTGCCGGGTCGAGCGCCACCGGTCCCCCGTCCACCGGGCCAGCAGGTCGGCGATGTTGATCGTCAACGCCCCCTCCACGAACGGGGCGTCCTGCCACCTGCCGTCGGCACCCTGCACCTGCAGTCCGCCGTAGCCGGGCTGACGGTCCAGGATGGTGACCAGCCCCCAGTCGGTGTGCGGGGCGATACGGTACTGCCCCTCCTTCGCCCGCCCCACCACCGACAACGCCGGGTAACGGTTGATGTTGAAGGTGTGCGGCGAATCCCCCGCCCGCTCGACGAAGTAGCCCTCGTCGAGCCCGAGGGCGGTGGCGAGCATCTCCAGCAGGTCGCGGTACAGCGCACGCGCCGCCTCGGCCCAGCGCGACACCAGCGCTTCGAGCGCCGGGACCTCCTGCGGGTACACGTTGGCGCGGAAGTACGTCTCGTCGATGTCGGCGTCCCCCGTGGCGTGCTCACGGCCGAAGGTCAGCGTCTCCTTGAGGTCGGCCTTGTCGACGTCGGGGACGTCGCCGTAGTAGGCGTTCGCCTCGTCGCCCGTGCGGATCCAACCGCGTCCACCGACCACCGTGCGGTAGCGCTCCTTGAGATCGTCCGGCAGGGCGAAGAACTCTGCGGCGGCCGCGCGTAGTTCCGACGACAGTGACGGGTCGATGCCGTGGCCGGAGACCATGAAGAACCCGGAGTCCTTCATCGCCCGGTCGAGGCGGTCCGCCAGGGCCCTACGCCGGTCCGCGGGTGCATCACGCCAGTCCGCGACGTCGAACAAGGGGATATCCAGCATCGTGCCCGTCAAAGGTTTGCCTCTCTTCAGCCAACTGTGTGTGGGTATCGTACACCCACCTCACACAGAGGCAAGGACCTCCTTCAGGACGCTGCGGACGTCCTCGCGCTGCCCCGCGGACGCCATCCCCGTCACCGTGAGCGTGACCACGACACGCCGCGCCGCGGCGTCCTTCGGCGCGACAGCGACCTCGAAGGACGTCCCGTCGTCGAGGGCGCTACGCCAGTAGGACCGTTTCGGTGTGTCGGAGACCCGCGGTTCCCCGACCGGACGCAGCGACGTCCCCTCCCCCGACACCAGCGCGCCGACCACGTCGCGAACAACGCACACACCCGCGTCACCGTCGGTGACCACGGCCGCCACCTCCAGCGTGCGCGACGCCGCGACCTGGAAATCTCCCCCGCTCGACTGGCCCGTGGCCCGTCGTCCGATCTGCTTCTCGTAGGCGACGGTGGCTCCCTGGCCCCACCACCCCGGGTTGTCCAGCCCCTGCCCCACCATCAACGGGTGCACCGCGGCAGCCAGCTCGGCGTGGGACAACCGCGCGCCCCCGGCGTCCTCGAACACCGTCACGATGCGGCGCCACCCGACCCCCGCCCCGCGCTCCACACGACGAATCTCCGCCCGGAGGTCATCCTGGGACGCTGACGGGGCCATGTCCGGTCACCTCACACGTGCCGACTCGATACGCGCCGGTGCGACGTAGGCGGTACCCGCCGTGCACAGGATCGCGCCGAGGGTGAGGAGCGTGTTCCAGTCGCCGTCCAGCAGGCCGCCGAGCAGCACGTAGACCACCCCGGCGGCGATGGCCAGGGCCAGGATCGCCGCACCGAAGAGGTTCTCGTTGCCCGTGCCCACCACCGGGATGTACAGCAGTCCGGCGAGGACGCCGACGATGCCGGCGATCAGCCCGTAGACCACCGCCGCGCCGGGGCCCTGGGCCGCCCACCCGGTGATCGCCGAGACGATGAGGTCGACGACCAGCAGGATCGCGAAGGAGATCACCGCGCACAGCACGCCGAGGATCACCAGGTTGATGACGACCTTCTTCGTGTCGAAGCGTCCGGCCAACAGGTTCTCCGGCTGCTGCCGGGGAGGCTGCTGGGGCTGGTACTGCTGCTGGTAGCCCTGCCCCTGCTGCGGCTGCTGGGGCGAGTACTGCCGCGTCGGCTGGTTCTGCTGACCGTAGCCACGGTTCTGGTCAGGACGGTAGGGCTGCTGGTTACTCATGCGCCCAGTCTTCCATCAGGTCACACCCGGATCAACAACTCCCCGTGCGGCATCACGAAGACCGCCGCCTCGTCCGCCGCCCAGGAACGCCAGCCGGCGCAGATCCCCGCGGCGTCCTGCACCTGTGCTGCCTCAGCAGACTCAGCCGCCTGGGTCCGGCGGATCCAGCTGTCCGCCAGCCACGACGCCCCCGCGCCGTGGGTGTAGGTCCACGTCGAGGTGGTGAAACCCAGCTGCCCGGGGCCGAGGCCGGCCTGCCGGGCCCAGGCGGGCAGCAGGCGTCCGGCGTCCGGCTCCCCGCCGTTGGCACGGGCTCGGCGACGGTAGTCGCGCTGCCACCCGACCAGCCCCTCGGGCTGCGGGTGGAAGAACATGCCGGCGTAGTCGGCGTCGCGCACCGCGACGACCCCGCCCGGGGCGGCGACGCGCACGAGTTCGCGCAGCACGGCGACCGGATCGGCCACATGTTGCAGTACCTGGTGGGCGATGACCACGTCGAAGGAACCGTCGGCGACGGGCAACGCATGGGCGTCGCCGAGCGCGAACTGCGCGCCGATGCCGCGCTCCTCGGCCAGCCCACGGGCCGCGCGCAGGGGCTCGTCGGTGTTCTCCACACCGGTGACCTGCGACGCCGACCCGCCGAGTCCGGCGACAATGGCGGCAACGTCGAGGGTGATCGATCCGGGACCGCAGCCCACGTCCAGCACGCGGGAGTCACGGTGCAGGTGCGGCAGGACGAACGCCAACGAATCCTGCGCGGTGCGGGTCAGGTGGTTGGCCAGCACGGCCGGTCCATGTCCGTGGGTGTACTTCATCGCGCAAGCCTCCTTCTCATTCTTAACTGAACCGGATGCCGGCGAACTGGTGGGACTGGGCCACGAGATTGCCGTCGGCGTCCCACACCGTGGCGGACTCGTCGACCCGGTCCCCCTGGACCAGGTTCGCCTTGAGCAGCACGTTCACCGGGCCGGGCACCGGCGTCGCCCGCACGTAGGTGGACAGTTCGATGGTCGGCACCCAGCCGCCCGGGCGCACGTCGAACGTCGCCGGCGGCAGGATGTCCGCGGCCAGCAGCAGCGACTCCGGGGTGAAGTCCTCCCCGTCCGGCAACTCCACCCAGGCCCGCACCTCGCCGAGACCACGGGGTGCGGAGTCGGCGATGACCTCGGTGAACGCGCTCTGCCCCGGGTGCAGGTACAGCCCGGCGTGGTGGAGGATCTCCACCGGGAACTGCTCGCGCGGCGGGACGTACCGCGTGCAGTCGTCGAATCCCGCGCCCGGGTCGGGGAGGTCGTCGGTGGCCCAGTCGACCGCGGCGTCCCCCAACGCCCCGAGGGTGAACAGCGACTCCCCGGTGATCTCGCCCTGCTGGCTCATCCGCACGCGCACCTGCGTGGTCGTGCGTCCGGCGCGCAGCAGCTCGGCGGTCAGCTCCACCGCGCCGGGGCGCGGAGAGCGCAGGAAATGGGAGGACGCCGCGACGACGTGCGGGTGGGCGTCCCGCCCGGACGCCACCGCGACGGCGACGCGGGCCATGACGGTCTGCAGGTACCCGCCGTTCGGGTTGCCGAGGATCGTCCACCCCGCGTCGATGTCGGCGCTCCACTGGTTCTCGCCGGTCCGGGTGACGGCGCTGACGTCTGCGTATTCACTCACGCGGTTCACGATACCCGGCGGCTGCCTCTACCATTGGCGCTATGACGAAGCCTGCCCACCGTCCCACGTCCGTCACGGCGATCCGCACCGTCAGGGCCAGCCTGGGTGCGAGCCTCACCGCCAGCGCCCTGGTCCTGGCCGGGTGTTCGGTGCCGTGGAGCGACTCGCCGACCGACGAGTTCGTCGACCTGGTCAACGCCGGCGACTGGGCCGGCGCCGCCGAGCACACCGACGACCCCGAGGCCGCGGAGCAGTACCTCACCGAACTCGAGGGAAACATCGGCGAGACGACACTCCACCTCGAACTCGACGACAGCGCGACCACCGCGACGTGGACCGTGCCCTCCGGCGACGAGGTCACCTCGCAGGGTTCGCTGGGCACCACCGACGGCGGCAACGACCCGGTGGTGTGGGACCCGAAGATCCTCGACTCCGCGCTGACACCGCAGACCTCCGTGTCCTACTCCGACGACCGCGCCTTCGACCTGCCCGTCCTCGACGCGCGCAATGACGCGCAGATGTCGTGGACCACGGTGACCGTGTTCACTGCCGCGGCCACCGAGGAGATGGAGCCGCAGGAGCAGGCGTCCGCCATTGCCGACGCGGCGCGTCCGGCGATCGACGACCTGGACACCGACTCCGTCGCCACGCAGATCACCGAGGCCGGCGAGGAGGCGACCACGCTGTTCTCGCTGCGTCCGGAGGACGCCGGGGACGTCGCCGACGCCCTCGGCGCGGTCCCCGGGGTCGAGTCCCGGGAGGAGGGCCGGCTGCTGTCGTCCTCCGGGACGTCCTCCCCGGTCGACGGAGACCTGCGCGCCTACTGGGAGCAGCGTCTCGACGACACCGCCGGTTGGACGCTGACCACCACCGCCGACGAGGAGCAGGGGCTCGAGGGCGAGGTGCTGGGCCAGGAAGCGCCCGCGGAGTCCGAGCCGGTGCGCACCACGATGGACATGGGCATCCAGGCCGCCGCACAACGCGCCATGGACGGTGAGGACCGGGCCGCCTCGATCGTGGCGATCGACCCGTCGACCGGCGGGCTGCTGGCCTCCGCGCAGAACAGCGCCGCCGACGGGCAGGGCACCCCGGCGATGACCGGGCAGTTCCCGCCCGGGTCGACGTTCAAGACGGTGACCACCGCCGCCGCGCTGGGCCGGGGCACCGTAGGCCCCGACGACGAGGTGGAGTGCCCCGCCGAGGTCGAGGTCGACGGCCGGGTCATCCCCAACGACCAGGACTTCGACCTGGGCACGGTGCCCATGCACACCGCCTTCGCCGAGTCCTGCAACACCACCCAGGCGTTGATCTCGCGTGACCTGGAGCCCTCCGACATGAAGGACACGGCGATGCAGCTCGGCCTCGGCGTGGACTTCGACGCCCCGGGCATGACCAGCATGACCGGGTCCGTGCCGGTCACCGAGCCCGGTGCGGCACGCGTGGAGGCCGCGATCGGGCAGGGTGAGGTGCTGTCCTCGCCGTTCGGGCTGGCGCTGATGGAGGCCTCGGTCGCCAACGGCGGGTCGATGGTGACCCCCTCGGTGATCCAGGGTGAGGAGACCACCGCGACGACCGCCGACGGGGAGGACGGGGAGACGGGCGCCGAGCCGGAGCCGCTGGACTCCGGGGTCGTCGACTCCCTGCGTTCGATGATGCGCGAGGCGGTGACCTCAGGAACGGCGTCGTCGCTGAGTGACATCGACGGTCTCGGCGGCAAGACCGGCACCGCCGAGGTCGGCGAGGGTGACGCCCACGGCTGGTTCGTGGGCACCGTCGGCGACATCGCCTTCTGCGTGTTCATCGAGGGCGCGGACTCCTCCGGCCCCGCCGTGGAGATGGCCGGCGACTTCCTGCGCGACGACGCCCTCGCTGACGTCACCGGGGCCTCGGGCAGTTAACATGGCCGCCGAGCCGGACGATTGAGTCCGGTAAGAACCTGTACAACTCTGTACATCTCCCCGAGACCCACCGAGGAGTGGATCCCAATGACCCTCACGCGAAAGATCCTGACCGGCGCCATGACCGCCGCGACCACAGCTGCCCTCGTCGGCTTCGCCGGTGCCCCGGCGGCCACCGCCGAGCCGGTGCAGTCCTCTCTCCCCGACGCCCCGTTCTCCGGCACCTGGGTCGACGTCGACCCCACCGGTGCCGCGGAACTCACCTTCGACGACGGCCGGATCTCCGGCACCGACGGGTGCAACGGCGTCGCCTCGTCCTACACCGTCGACGGCAACGTCGCCGAGGTCGAGCCGTTCGCCTCCACGCTGATGGCGTGCCCCGGGCCCACGAGCGACTGGCTGCAGGGCGCCGCCAGCGTCCACCACTACGGTGCGCTGCTCGTCGTCCACGACGAGGACGGCGGGGTCCTCGGCGCCCTGCGCCCGGAGATCTGATGCACCGCCGCCGCAGTTCCGCCCTCGTCGCGACGCTCGGCGCCGCCGTCCTCGCCGTGGGCCTCTCCGCCTGCGGCGGCGACACCGACGGGGGCGGCGCGTCTTCCACCACCACACCGAGCACGGAGGCCACCACAGTGACTGCCCCAGATCCTGACTCGTCCCTGACAGGAACGTGGGTCGACCCCGACGGCAACGGCTACCTCACCTTCGACGGTGAGGGCGGGGTGACCGGCAGCGACGCCTGCAACGGCATCCGCAGCACCTACGAGAGCGATGGCGAGACCGGCGGCGAGACCGGCGGCGCGAGCGTCGCCCCCTTCCCCACCACGATGATGGCCTGCGGGGACGGCTGGTCGCAGTGGCTGCTCGGGGTCAGCACCGTGGAGCTGCACGGTGACTCGCTCACCGTGCTCGACCAGGACGGCGGCGAGCTCGGCACCCTCGTCCCCGGTGAGGCGCCTGAGTGAGCGTCCGGTGATCCGTCTGGTCGCCACCGACCTGGACCACACGCTGCTGCGCGGTGACCGGACGGTCAGCGACCGCACCGTCGCCGCGCTGCGCTCGGCGCGTCGGGCCGGGATCACGGTCGTGCCGGTGACCGCCCGCAACGTCGTCGGCGTGCGCGCGGTGAACGCGCGCACCGGTTTCGACTGGTGGGCCGTGTGCGGCAACGGCGCCTACGCCGTCCACCTGGGCACCTCCGACGACCGGAGCGCAGAACCCCTGTTCGCCACGGCGGCCACGCCGGACGCGCTGCGTCGGGTGGTGGCCACGGTGCGTGCGGGGTTCCCGCGCGCCTGCTTCGCCGCCGTGCGCGAGTGCGGGGCCCGGTTCATCGCCGAGGACGACTACGCAGCCCTCGCCTCTGCCACCGACCACAGCCGCGACCCGGCGTCGATGGAACGCGCCACCGTCGATGACCTGGTGGACGCACCGGCGGTGAAACTCGTCTTCCGCGACCCGGACGTCCCGGTGGACGTCCTGTTCGACAAGGTCAGCGCACTGCTGGCTGTGCGGGCCGAGGACACGGGGGTGGAGCTCACGATGTCCGGCGCCCCGTTCGTGGAACTCATGGCCGCCGGGGTGTCCAAGGCCACCGGCCTGGCCCGGCTGTGCTCGCACCTGGGCGTGGAACCCGGGGAGGTCCTCGCCGTCGGCGACGGCCTCAACGACATCCCCATGCTGCGGTGGGCCGGACGCGGCGTGGCCGTGGCCAACGCCGGGCCGGACGTGCGCGCCGCCGCCGACGAGGTCACCGCCGCCGCGGACGACGACGGCGTCGCCGTCCTGCTGGAAGGGCTCAGCGCGCAATTCAGCGACAGCGCGGCAGCACCTCCGCGATCGTCCTGACCGCCGGGTCGAAGCGTGCCGGGTCGGGCCCGGCGAAGTTGAGCCGCACGAACTGGCCGGCGGGTTCGGCCGGGAACAGTCCGTCACCGGAGGCGACGAGCACCCCGGCTCGTTCGCATTCCACCACGAGACGGTGCAGGTCCGTGCCGTCGGGCAGGCGAACCCACAGGTTCAGCCCACCGGCGGGCACCCGGGTGAGCACCGCCTCCGGCAGGTGGGTTCGCACCGCGTCGACCAGCAGGTCACGCCGCGAGCGCAACCGGGCGCGAAGGGAGCGCTGGTGGGTTCGCCACGCCGGCTGGCCGACCACGTCCAACGCCGCGGCCTGCAGCACCGGGCTGACGTACATGGTGGACGCCGCGACGTTGGCGCGGATACGCCCGCCCACCGGGCCGCGGGCGATCACCGCGCCGACCCGCAGCGTGGGCGAGACACTCTTGGTCAACGAGCGCAGGTAGATCACCCGTCCGGCGTCGTCGAGCGCGGCCAACGGCGGCAGTTCGGGGAGGTCGGTCATGCCGAAGTCGTGGGCCCAGTCGTCCTCGATGAGGAAGGCACCGTGGCGGGCCAGCACCTCGATGACCCCGCGCCGGGTGGCCTGTGACCAGGTCACGCCGGTGGGGTTGGCGTAGCGCGGCTGGGCGTAGAAGGCCCGCGCGCCGGTGCGGGTGAGGATGCGGTCGAGCTCGACGGGGTCCGGGCCGTCCTGCCCGCCGCCGGTGGGCACGAGCCGCACGCCGGACTCCCCGGCGGCGAGGATCGCGCCCCAGTAGGTCGGCGACTCGATGACCACCGGGTCGCCGGGGGCGGCGACGGCGCGGAAGATCGCGGCTAGGCCGCTCTGCGTGCCGGGCAGCACGGTGACGTCCGCCGCGGCGGCCGGGGCGGTGCCCGGTGGGGTGTGACGTCCCAGTTCGTGGGCGAACCAGGCGCGCAGCCCGGGCAGCCCGGAACGCGGGGCGGCGGTGACGGCGTACTCGCCACGGGCGGCGCGGACCAGCGCCTGGCGCACGAGCTTCTCGGGGAGCAGCCGGCGGTCCGGGTAGCCGTTGTGCAGGCTGACGGCGTCGTCCGGGGTGGGACGCAGCGGGCCGTCGCCGGTGGCGGTGGCCGGGTTCGCCGCGCCCAGCGCCCCGGCCTGCCAAGAGTAGTCCGCGGGGCGCAGGCGTCTGACGCCCGCCCCCTCGGTGACGAAGGTGCCGACGCCGGGGCGGGTCTCCACCGTCCCTTCGGCGGCCAGGACGCGCAGGGCGGCCTGCACGGTCCCCGGCCCCACCTCGTGGTCACGGACGAGGGTGCGGGTGGCGGGCAGTCGTGTGCCGGGCGCGCGACCGTCGATCCAGCGGCGTAGTTCCGTCACCAACTGGGCACTGCTACTCTGCGCACTGCTACTCTGGGCCATGACAGTGAATAGTAGCGCTACCGCACAGTACGCACCAGTGATACCGACCGGAACCGGGCACCCACGCCGTAGCGTCCGGCAGTCCTCGAAACTCCGCAACGTCCTCTACGAGATCCGCGGTCCCGTCGCCGCCCGCGCCGCGGAGATGGAACGCGCCGGGGTGGACGTGCTGAAACTCAACATCGGCAATCCGCAGCCCTTCGGTTTCACCGCCCCGCCGCACATCACCGAGGAGATGGCGCGCGCCCTGCCGACCTCCCACGGATACTCCGACTCCCACGGCATGCCTGCCGCGCTCGACGCCGTGACCGGTCACTACGCCGAGATCCCCGGCTTCCCGGAACTGCGCCGCGAAGACGTGTACCTCGGCAACGGGGTCAGCGAACTGATCACCATGACCTGCCAGGCGCTGGTCGACAACGGCGACGAGATCCTCATCCCCGCCCCCGACTACCCGTTGTGGACGGCCATGGTCACCCTCGCCGGCGGCACACCCGTGCACTACCGCTGCGCCGAGGACGACGGGTGGAACCCCGACCTGGCAGACATGGAGGCCCGGATCACCGCGCGCACCACCGCCATCGTGGTCATCAACCCGAACAACCCGACCGGTGCGGTGTACCCGCCGCACATCCTGGAGGGAATCGCCGAGCTCGCCCGGAAGCACTCCCTGACCCTGCTGGTCGACGAGATCTACGACGCCATCACCTACGACGGCACCGCCCACACCCACCTGGCGGCGGTCGCGCCGGACGTGCTGACGTTAAGCTACTCCGGACTGTCGAAGAGCAGCCGGCTGGCCGGGTACCGCGCCGGCTGGATGGTCGTCACCGGGCCGAAGGAGCACGCCGCCGACTTCCTGCACGGCCTGGACCTCATGGCCTCCACCAGACTGTGCGCCAACGTGCCCGGCCAGCACGCCATCGTCGCCGCCCTGACCGGCGAGGGCGACCATTCGATCGGTACGCTCACCGGGCCCGAGGGTCGACTCACCCGGCAACGCGACGTGGTCGAACACGCCCTGAACTCCATGGACGGGGTGAGCTGTGTGACACCGCGCGGTGCGCTGTACGCCTTCCCCCGCCTGGACCCCGACGTCCACGAGATCCGGGACGACGAGAAACTCGTCATGGACCTGCTGGAGCGCGAGCACATCCTGCTCGTCCACGGCACCGGCTTCAACTGGCCGACGCCGGACCACCTGCGCATCGTGCTCCTGCCCGAGGAGCAGGTGCTGGCCACGGCGATGGAACGCATGGGCAACTTCCTGGCGGACTACCGGCAGTAGTCCGGTGGGTGGTGGGTTTGACCGAAACTCTGCCGGTAGGCGGTGGGAGTGACCCCCAACTCACGCAGAATGTGCCGGCGCAGGCTCGTCGCTGTCCCCATTCCGGTCCGGTGTGCGATGGCCCCGATCGTCAGGTCACTGACCTCAAGCAGCCGACGCACCTCCGCAACCCGCTGCCGGGTGAGCCACTCGGCGGGCGGTACCCCGACCTCCGCGGTGAACCGACGCTGGAAGTGCCGCACGGACATTCCCGCGCGTGCCGCACAATCCGAGGTCGACAGTGGTTCGCCGAGGTGTGCGGTCATCCATTGCGCCACGGACGCGATACCGCCCCGCGGTTCCGGCGAGGGACGGTCGATGAATTGTGCCTGGCCGCCGATCCTCTGCGGGGCCACCACCATTCGTCGAGCGATCCGGGTGGCGACCTGCTCCCCCATGTCGCGGCGTACCAAATGCAGGCACAGGTCGATGCCTGCCGCGACCCCTGCGCTGGTGGCGACGTCTCCGTGGTCGATGTAGAGGACCCCAGGGTCTACGTGGACGTCGCTGTACCTGCGCTGGAGTTCGTCCGCCTCCTTCCAGTGGGTCGTCGCCGTGCGGCCGTCCAGGAGCCCCGCCGCAGCCAGCGCGAAAGCGCCGGTGCAGATCGAGACGACCCTCGCACCATGAGCATGTGCCTGACGCAATAGTGAAAGGGCGTTTCGGGTCGGCCGGTCAGCCGGGTTCAGAGACCTGTTGAAGCCCGGGACAACCACGGTGTCCGCATGCAGGATCTCCTCCGGTCGGCTGACCCCACCGATCGTGAACCCGGTAGAGGTAAGAACCTCCGTGGAAGTCGTCCCCACCACGAGTGCTTCGTACTCGTCCTCGCCACGGAAGCCGAATATCTGGGATGCGGTCGCCAGGTCGAA
Organism: Corynebacterium sp. AOP40-4SA-5; assembly: GCF_052377355.1. Taxonomy (NCBI): domain Bacteria; kingdom Bacillati; phylum Actinomycetota; class Actinomycetes; order Mycobacteriales; family Corynebacteriaceae; genus Corynebacterium; species Corynebacterium sp. AOP40-4SA-5. Next base: position 79,623 of record NZ_JBQSWS010000010.1, on the reverse strand, counting down.
GGCGACGACCTCGGGGAACGCCAGGATCATCACTTTGTGGGGAGCCTCAGCACCTCGATGGCGTGAAATGTTCGACATGTGGCATTTATGCCACTCACGTGCCGGGAAGTCCACGCAATAGCGTCAACCACATGACGAGAGAAACCCCTGGAGCTACTCAACCAAGCCGGCCGCCGCGCCCGCCGTTCACACGACAGACGGCACTCGCGAAGGTTCAGGCGGCCGAAGATGCGTGGAACACCCGAGACCCGGAACGGGTTGCCCGGGCGTACACGACGGACACCGAATGGCGGAACCGTGAGAACCACGTCACCGGACGCGAGGAGGTCATCCGGTTCCTCACCGAGAAATGGGAGCGCGAACTCGACTACCGGCTGAGGAAAAACCTGTGGGCGTTCGACGAGGACAGAATCGCCGTTCGCTTCCAGTACGAGTGGCACGACACCCACGGTCAGTGGTGGCGGTCCTACGGCAATGAACTGTGGGAGTTCGACTCCAACGGACTGATGCGTCGGCGCGAAGCCAGCATCAACGATCTCGCCATAGCCGAATCGGAGCTGCGTGTCACTCCTGGAGTTGGGGTGATCCCGATATGGTGAGCCCGGCCGACACCGCGCAGAAGAGGACCGTGACAGTGATCCTCTACGAGGGCTTCGAGGTGCTGGACGTCTTCGGCCCAATTGAGCTTTTCAGCCACGCCCCGGGCTGGACGGTGGAGTACGCAGGGCCGCGGACCGGGCAACCGGTGGGAAGCGCCCAGGGTGCGGAAGTCACCGCCCAGACCGGGTACACCGACGTCCGGGACCGCCCGGGCGGCCCCGACATCGTCCTGGTTCCCGGTGGGAACGGCAGCCGTCGGCTGGCCGGCGACCGCGAGTTCTTGACCGTCCTCGCAGAGATTTGCCACCGCGCCACGGTCATCACCTCGGTGTGCACCGGTTCCGCCTTGCTTGCTGCTGCCGGGGTACTCGACGGCTGTCGGGCGACATCGAACAAGAAGGCGTGGGACTGGGTCACCTCCCAGAGCGATCAGGTGGCCTGGGTCCCGCAGGCACGGTGGGTCGTCGATGAGGGGAACGGGACACCGATATGGACGTCGTCCGGAGTTGCCGCGGGGATGGACATGGCCCACGCACTGATATCGGAACTGGCAGGCCATGAAGACGCAGATCGGATCGCGGAGAACATCGAGTTGGCCGTCCACCGGGATCCTGGGTGGGATCCCTTCTCCGCTATCCACGGCGTGAAGTAGTCGAGCTGCTCGAATCGCTGAGCCTTATCCATTTTATCCATGTCGGGCTTCTATCCGTTTTATCCACTCTATCCAGCCACTTCCCGTAGACTGTCCGGCATGACCTCCCCGGCAAACCCCTTCCGCCCCGGCTTCGGCGAGTCCCCCACCGTGTGGAGTGGGCGCGGGACCATCCTCGACGCCTACCGCCACGCCATCGAGACCGACGCCGGCAGCCCGGGCCGCATGCTGTTGATCAACGGCGCCCGCGGCATCGGCAAGACCGCGCTGATCAACGAGCTCGAGGACATCGCCCGCACCAACGGGTGGGTGCTGCTGCGCACCTCCAGCAACAAGAACATGCTCGGCGAACTGATCGACACCGCCATCCCCGAGGCGATCAACTCCCTGAACGGCCGCCCGGGCAGGCGCATCAGCGGCGCGTCCATCGCCGGCATCGGGTCCCTGCGCACCGAGCAGGAGGACGCCGAACCCGTCACCCCGTCCCTGGCGTCCCAGCTCCGCCGCCTCGCGGAGTTCACCGGTGCGCACCGCTCCGGGATCCTGATCACCATGGACGAGGTCCAGGCCGCCGACGCCGACGACATCGGCGTCCTCGCCACCGCCGTCCAGGACCTGGTGCGCGACGACATCGCCGTCAGTTTCATCGGAGCCGGGCTCACCGCCGGCATCCAGTCGCTGCTCAACGCCCCGGGCACCACCTTCCTTCGCCGCAGTCAGCGCTACCAGCTCGCCCCGCTGCAGCAGGACGACGCGGTCGACCTGCTGCAGCGCACCGCGGAGCCGACGGACGTCGTCTTCTCCCCCGAGTCCGCCCGCCACGCCGCCCGGTCGGCGTTCGGCTACCCCTACCTGCTGCAGCTCATCGGCTCACTGGCCTGGCGGATCTCCCTCGCCGAGGGGACGGGCACGGTCTCCACCGGCGCCGTGGAGGAGGCCGTCGGCCTGGCGATCCCGGTGCTGGGCAACCAGGTGCACCAACCCGAACTCGCCACACTCCCCCACGCCCAACTGGATTTCCTCCACGCGATGGCCACCGTCATGGACCGTGCCACCGACCCCGAGCACCCAGACCGCGTCAGGATCCACGACCTGGCCGAGGAACTGCGCAAACCGGTGACCTCACTGTCCAGGGTGCGGGCCGCCCTGATCGACAGGGACATCATCCACTCACCGGCCTGGGGCACGGTGGCTTTCCGACTGCCCTACCTCCGAGAGTTCCTCGACAGCCCCGGCGGCCCGCTGGAGGTGTCGTAGCGTTCAGGCGGCCCCCACGCCCCACCGGGATACCGAGGACTCATGCGCACGGGATCCAAACCAGCCCTTACCATTGTGTACATGAACACACCTCCCATCGCATTCGTCATCGCCGGCTCCGAGGCCACCGGCGGTGCAGGCATCCAGGTCGACCTCAAGACCTTCCAGCAGCTCGGCGTCTACGGCGTCGGCGCCCTGAGCTGCATCGTCGCCTTCGACCCGGCGAACAACTGGGGCCACCGTTTCCACCCGGTCGACCCGCAGATCATCGCCGAACAGTTCGAGGCGGCACTGGCCACCCACCCGGTGGAGTCGATGGACACCGCCAAGGTCGGCATGCTCGGCACGCCGCAGACCATCGACACCGTCGCCGGGAAGCTCTCCGAGCGCTCCTGGCGCAACCTCGTCGTCGACCCCGTGCTGATCTGCAAGGGTCAGGAACCCGGCGCGGCACTGGACACCGACAATGCGCTGCGGGAGAAGATCCTGCCGCTGGCCACCGTGGTGACCCCGAACGTCTTCGAGTCCCAGACCCTGTCCGGGATGGACAGCATCACCACCGTCGAGGAGCTCGAGGAGGCCGCCCGGCGCATCGGTGAGCACGTCCCCTACGTCCTGGCCAAGGGCGGCGTCGAGCTGCCCGGCGACGAGGCCGTGGACGTCCTGTGGGACGGCCACGAGATCACCCGGTTCTCCGCCCCGAAGATCGGTGAGCAGCGTGTCTCCGGCGCCGGTTGCACGGTCGCCGCCGCGCTGACCGCGGAGCTGGCCAAGGGCACCGAGATCGTCGAGGCCGTCCAGCGTTCCAAGGATCTCGTCACCCGCGGCATCGAGCACCGCGTCACCGCGAACACGCCCTTCGACACCGTCTGGCAGGGCGCCTGAGCGTCACCACCGGCGAGCGCCTGTCACCGGTGGACCTATGATCGAACAGTGCCTGACATAAACGCAGCTTCCGAGAAACACCGTGGCACCTCCCACCTCCGGGAGGCCGCGCGCAGCATGCTCACCGTCGCGCCGGGCAACAGGGACCTGGCTCCGGCGGTGCGTATCGCCGTGTCACTGGCGGTGCCGCTCGTGCTGCTCCTGCTGGTCGACCGGCTCGAATGGTCGCTGTTCGCCTCCTTCGGCGCGTTCACCTCGATCTACGGTCGCTACATGCCCACCCGCACCCGGGTGCGCCAGCAGTCGGGCATCGGCGCGATGCTCACGGTGTGCGTGGGACTCGGCGCGTTGATCGCCCAGGCCTCGCAGTCGTTGACGGACACCACCCACGCGGTCGTCACCGTCCTGGCGGGCACGCTGGTGGCCGCGGTGACGGCGACGGTGATCATGGTCCTCGACCTCAAACCGTCCGGCGCGGTGTTCACGGTCTTCGCCACCACGGCAGTGGCCTCGGCACCGGTGACCGCACCGGTGTGGGGCGCGCTGCTCATCGCCGGGTCCGCGGCGTCCTGGTGCGTGCTGCTCAGCGCGTTGTCCCGCTGGGCGGGCGAGGCGAATGCGGACGCGGTGGTGCACGCGCCGCCGAGTTACTCGCGCGCCGCGATGGTCCGTCAGTTCTCGAAGTACGGTCTCGCCGCACTGCTCGGCGGGTCGGTGGCCACGGCCACGGGCATCCCCTCCCCGTACTGGGCGCAGGTGGCCGCGGTGGTGCCGTTGTCGGCGCCCGGACACCGTCAGCAGGTGGAGCGTGGGCTGCACCGCATCACCGGTACGGTCCTGGGTGTCGGGGTCGCGGCGTTTCTGCTGTCCTTCCCCAGCGAGCCCTGGCAGATCCTCGTGTGGGTGGTGGTGATGCAGTTCCTGGCCGAGATGTTCGTGCTGCGCAACTACTCCCTGGCCTTGGTGTTCATCACCCCGCTGGCCCTGCTGATGGTCTTCCTCGCCCACCCGCAGCCGGTGTCGACGTTGCTGGGCGCGCGGGTCGCCGAGACGGCGATCGGCGCGGTCGTCGGCATCGGTGTCGTCCTGCTGTCCGCGTGGCTGGCCAGACGCCGACCCCGTGCGGTGCGGCGGGCCGAGCAGGTAGATTGACACCCACAAGGAGGATTCCCATGCCGGAACCTGAGCTCGTCGACCTGCCCGCCCGCCATCTCGCCGTCGTCCGCGACACCGTCGCCGTCGAGGAGTTGGCCACGTTCTACGACCGCTCCTTCCCGCCGATCTTCACCGCGTTGGACGCCGCGGGCGTCGTCGTTTCGGACGCCCCGATGGCCGTCACCCACGGCGTCCCCGGGACGCTCCCCGGCGCAAGCGTCGACATCTCCGTCGCCGTCCCGCTCGACGCCGCCTTCCCCGGCGCGCGGGACGCGGCAGTGACGGCAGAGACCCTGCCCGCCACGCGCACGGTCACGTTGCTGGTCCGCGGCAACTACGACCTGCTCGCCGGCGCCTTCGACGAGGTGATCTGCTGGGCACGGTCGCAGGGGCTCACCCCCACCGGCACGTCCTGGGAGCAGTACCTCACCGAACCGACGCCGGACGGCGACCCGGACGCCAACGAGACGCTGATCGGCGTCCTCGTGCGGTGACCGTCCGGAAAAGCTGCACAATGGGCTGACGGGGGCCGATCCCGTAACATGATGCGTCGAACTGACATCTACCCCGTCCGGTAATGCTGACAGTGTCCTCCCGACACGTCCGCAGCCGGGCGGAGAACGGAATGACTCCGTGCCGGATTCCCCGGAACCTACGTCCCCCGCCTCCCCGGAGGCGGGACGCTACCCGGACGACATGCACCCCGGCCTCGTGCCGGGCATCAGCGTCGACGACCAACGTAACCGCTTCGGCCTCGACAAGACGGTCTTCTTCGTCACCGCGGCGCTCATCGTCTCCTTCATCGTCTGGGGTGTGTCGAGCCCGTCGTCGGTCTCCGACGTCTCCTCGACCATGTTCTCCTGGGCCATCAGGAACATGGGCTGGCTGCTCAACGTGGTGATGGTCTCCGCGGTGGTGCTGATGATCTACCTGGCGTTCTCGCGCTTCGGGCAGATCAAGCTCGGCACCGACGACGAGAAGCCGGAGTTCTCCCGCTTCGCCTGGGTGGCCATGATGTTCGGCGCCGGTCTCGGCGTGGGCATCTTCTTCTTCGGCCCCTCCGAGCCGCTGACCTACTACATGGACCCGCCGCCGCACACCGTCGACGCGGAGACCCCCGAGGCCATCCACCGCGGCCTGGCACAGACCCACTTCCACTGGGGCCTGGCCATCTGGGGCCTCTACGCGATGGTCGGCGGCGCGCTGGCCTACAGCTCCTACCGGCGCGGCCGGGTCTCGCTGTTCAGCTCCGCGTTCCGCTCCCTGTTCGGCGAGCGCCAGACGGCCGGCCTGGCCGGACGCCTGGTCGACATGATGGCGATCATCGCCACCCTGTTCGGCACCGCGGCCACCCTGGGCCTGTCTGCGCTGCAGATCAGCCAGGGCGTCCAGATCGTCTCCGGCGCCTCGGAGATCACCAACACGGTGCTGATCATGATCATCGCCTTCCTGACCCTGTGCTTCATCATCAGCGCGGTGTCCGGGGTGAGCCGAGGCATCCGGTACCTGTCGAACCTCAACATCTCCCTGACGCTGGGCCTGGTGCTGTTCGTGTTCCTCCTGGGACCCACGCTGTTCCTGCTGAACCTGGTGCCCTCGGGCATCATGGCCTACGCCGACAACATGCTCGACATGATGGGACGCTCGCTGTCCTGGGGTGAGGACACCCTGGAGTTCCAGTCGATGTGGACCGCCTTCTACTGGGCGTGGTGGATCGCCTGGACCCCCTTCGTCGGCCTGTTCATCGCGCGCATCTCCCGCGGCCGCACCATCCGCGAGTTCGCGCTGGTGACCACCCTGGCCCCGACCTTCATCCTGATCCTGGCCTTCACCATCTTCGGCGGCACGGCAATCACCTTCTTCCAGGAGGGACGCGAGGGCGTGGACGGCGACTCCTCGGCCGAGCAGATCCTGTTCGCCGTCTTCGACAACCTGCCGTTGAGCTGGCTGACCCCGTTCATCATCATCTTCGTGCTCGCCGTGTTCTTCATCACCTCGGCGGACTCCGCCTCGCTGATCATGGGCACCCTGTCCGAGCGCGGCAACCCCTCGCCGAACAAGCTCGTCGTGGTGTTCTGGGGCCTGTGCATGATGGGTATCGCGGTGGTGATGCTGCTCACCGGTGGGGAGACGGCGCTGACCGGACTGCAGAACCTGACGATCCTCATCGCCATACCGTTCTCCGTGGTGCTGATCGGGCTGGCCGTCGCGTTCGTGAAGGACCTGATGACCGACCCGGCCGCCATCCGGCGCGACTACGCGAAGTCCGCCATCCAGAATGCGGTGTACAAGGGCATGCAGGAGCACGGGGACGACTTCGAATTCTCCGTCGCCCGCACCGAGGACGGCGCCGGTGCCGGCGCCCACTTCGACTCCACCTCCGCGAAGGTCACCAACTGGTACCGACGCACCGACGAGGACGGGAACGACGTCGGCTACGACTACGGTGCCGGCCAGTGGTCGGACGGGTGGACGTCCGACGGTGAGGACGGCCCCACCACCGAGACCGTCGCCGAGCCGCGTAACCGGGACTAGGCTGTCACCTCCGCGGGCTCCACACGATACGATGTGGAGCCATGAGCGACGAACGCGAGATTCTCACCTACGACCTCTTCGGCACCGCGATCAAGGACCTGGCGCAGACGGTCGTGGACGACTACAAGCCCGACCTGATCCTCTCCATCGCCCGCGGCGGGCTGCTCATCGGCGGTGCCCTGGGCTACGCGATGGGGATCAAGAACGTCTCCGTGATCAACGTGGAGTTCTACACCGGGGTCGGTGAGACCCTCGACCAGCCGGTGATGCTCCCGCCGACGCCCGAGGCCGTGGACCTGTCCGGCATGAAGGTGCTCATCGCCGACGACGTCGCCGACTCCGGCAAGACCCTGGAACTGGTCCAGGAGTTCTGTGCCGAGACCGTCGCCGAGGCCCGCACCGCGGTGATCTACGAGAAGTCGCGCTCGATCATCAAGCCGGACTACGTGTGGAAGAAGACCGACCAGTGGATCGACTTCCCCTGGTCCGACTTCCCCGTCATCACCCCGTCCGGCACCCCCACCGGCGGAGAGGCCTCCTAAGCTTCTCGAGCTTCTCGAGCTTCTCGAGCTTCTAGGCCCCCTGGCCCAGCGCCTCACCCACGCGCTTGCCGCTGTGGATGCAGCCGCCCAGGAACGTCCCCTCCAGGGCGTTCTTGCCGTGCATGCCGCCTCCGCCGAACCCGGCGACCTCGCCGGCGGCGTACAGGCCCGGCAGCACCGAGCCGTCGGCACGCAGGCAGCGTCCCGAGAGGTCGGTCTCGATCCCGCCCAACGTCTTGCGCGTCACGATGCGCAGCCGCACCGCGATCAGCGGTCCGTTGTCCGGGTCGAGGATCCGGTGCGGCTTGGCCGCTCGCACGATCTTGTCACCGAGGAACTTCCGTGCCGTGCCGATGTAGTTGACCTGCGCGTCCTTGGAGAACTTGTTGTCGAGCTGACTGTCGCGGTCCTCGATCTGACGGCGCAGGACGTCCGCATCCACGACCGGAGCATCTGCACCGGTGAGCTCGTTCATGCCCTGCACGAGGGTCTCCAGGTCGTCGGCGATGACCCAGTCCTCACCGTGGTCCATGAAGTTGCGCACCGCCACGTGTGTGCCGGGGCCGACCTTGCCGGCCAGCTTCCGCAAGGACTTGTCCGTGAGGTCCGGGTTCTGCTCGGAGCCGGAGAAGATGAACTCCTTGTCCGCGATCGTCTGGTCCAGCACGAACCAGCTGTAGCCGTGGCCGGTGCGTCCGATGTGTTCCAGGGATGCCAGGTTGTCCGAGCCGGGGAAGATGTTGGTCGGAAGGCGCTTCCCGGTCGCGTCGAACCACAGTGAACTCGGCCCCGGGATGATGCGGATGCCGTGGCCGGGCCACACCGGGTCCCAGTTCGCCATGCCCTCGGTGTAGTGCCACATACGGTCGGTGTTCACCGTGGCCGCACCCGCCTGCGTGGAGATGCCGATCATCCGTCCGTCGACGTGCGCGGGCACACCGGTGACCATGTCCTCCGGGCACCCGCCCCACCGTTCGGTGGGCCATGAGCGGCGCACCAGGTCGAGGTTGCCGCCGATACCGCCGGAGGTCACCGCCACGGCCGCACCACGGTGCTCGAAGGTGTCGACCACCTCGCGCGGCGAGGCGACGCCGCGTCCGAGCTCGTCGCAGGGGGCCAGCACGCTGCCGCGCACCCCCACCACCGCGTCGTCCTCCACGATGAGTTCGTCGACCCGGTGACGGAAGGCGAAACGCACCCGCCCGGCGCGCTCGGCCTCCAGCAGCGGTTCGCGGAACACCCGGACGACCTCGGGTCCGGTTCCCCAGGTGAGGTGGAAGCGTGGCACGGAGTTGCCGTGCCCGGAGGCGTCGCCGCTGCCACGTTCGGCCCAGCCGACCGTGGGCAGGACGTTGAGGCCGAGGTCGCGCAGGTAGTCGCGCTTCTGGGTGGCGGCGAAGTGCACGTAGGCGCGTCCCCACTCCCGGGGCCAGCGGTCGTTTTCGGCGGGGTCGTAGTCCGCGGAGTTCTCCCAGTCCCGCCAGGCCAGCTCCTCGGAGTCGTGGACGCCCATGAGCCGTTGCTCGGGGCTGCCGACGTAGAACAGCCCGCCGAGCGACCAGTAGGCCTGCCCGCCGAGGTTCGCCCGGTTCTCCTGGTCCAGGACGAGCACGTCCCGTCCTGCCTTCTGCGCCTCGTAGGCGGCGACGAGTCCGGCGAGCCCGGCGCCGACGATGATCACGGTGTCTGTGCTGCCACGGTTATCTCCCATACGAAAGCAGTCTAGGGGCTCGCCCGTGGAATGGGACGCGGACCGACATATCTCACACAACGGACGCTTGCGTTCGCTGAGTGAGACCTGTAATTTTTCCCCTCGTCCCATAACCGCCGAAAATGACGAAGAGAGAATCGCAGCCGCCCCATGACCACCTCACTCACCGAGCACCCCGCCCCGCCGTCGGCGCGGCCGAACGGCAACAAGAAGAGCCGTGTGATCTTCGCCTCCACCATCGGGACGACGATCGAGTTCTACGACTTCTACGCCTACGCCACCGCGGCGATCATCGTCTTCCCGCACCTCTTCTTCCCGGAGAACGAGAACTCCACCATCGGGCTGCTGGCCTCCCTGGCCACCTTCGGGCTGGCCTTCGTCGCCCGCCCCGTCGGCTCGGTGCTCTTCGGCCACTTCGGTGACCGCATCGGGCGCAAGGCCACGCTCATCGGCGCCCTGCTGACCATGGGCGTCGCCACCTTCATCATCGGCCTGCTGCCCATCGGCCTGTGGGCCCCGGCCCTGCTGGCGCTCATGCGCTTCTGCCAGGGTCTGGGCCTGGGCGGCGAGTGGTCGGGCGCTGCCCTGCTGGCCACGGAGAACGCCGAGGACGGCAAGCGGGCCCGTGCCGCGATGTGGCCGCAGCTCGGCGCACCGTTCGGCTTCATCCTCGCCAACGGCCTGTTCCTCATCCTCGTCCTGGGCCTGGACCACACCCACGGCGAGCCCGGTGGCGCATTCATGACCTGGGGCTGGCGCGTGCCGTTCCTGCTGTCCTCGGTGATGGTGGCCATCGGCCTGTACGTGCGCTTCAAGCTCGAGGAGACCCCCGTCTTCCAGGACACCCTGGACAAGGGCGAGGACGTCAAGGTCCCCACCGTCGAGGTCTTCCGCACCGCGTGGCGTCCCCTGATCCTCGGCACCTTCGTGATGGTCTCGACCTACACGCTGTTCTACCTGGTGACCACCTGGTTCCTGTCCTTCGGCATCGGCGACCGTGAGGCCGGCGAAGGCCTCGGCATCCCCTACAACCACTTCCTGGTCATCCAGCTGATCACGGTGATGTTCTTCGTCGTCGGCATCCCGCTGGCCGGCTACCTCTCCGACACCGTGGGCCGACGCCGCTACCTCACTGTGGTCTCCGTGCTGGTGCTCTTCTACGCCTGCGCCTTCCAGGCGTTCCTCGACCCGGCGACCTCCGGCGAGGTGAAGGCCGGGATCTTCCTCGGCATCGGCATGTTCCTGATGGGCCTGATCTTCGGCTCCATGTCCGCCGTGCTGCCCGAGATGTTCCCCACCAACGTGCGCTACACCGGCTCCGGGATCGCCTACAACGTCTCCTCGATCCTCGGTGCCGCCGTCGCCCCCTTCATCGCCGTGGCGCTGGCCACCGCGTACGGCCCGTGGGCCGTCGGGATCTACCTGGCCGTGGTCGTGCTGATCAGCCTCGTGGCCATCCGCCTGATGCCAGAGACGAAGGACTCCGACCTCTACTCCGTGTAGCGGACTCAGTTACGGCGGAACACGAACTGTTCGCAGTCCAGGGCACCTGCCCGCGCGAGTGCCTCGTGCAGGGCCAGCTGGTAGTTCCAGAGCCTGCGGTACACCGCGTCGAAACCGGCGGCGGCCGCCGCACGTTCGCGGGCGGTGAACGCCGAGCGCCACAGGGCCAGCGTCGTGGCGTAGTGCGACCCCATCCGGTTGCGCGCCGTGAGACGCAGTCCCGCACGGTTGGCCTGCGCCGTCACGTGCGTGGGCGTGGGGTACTCCAACGCCGGCCACACGTAGGCGCGCATCACGTCCAGGCTCTCGGTCACGCTCGCCTCCGGCGGGCGGAGATCCTGGTCCTCCCCGTCGACGGGGTCCGTCGGACGCACCACCGACTGGACGACGGCGATCCCGTCACCGGCGAGCATGCGTTCCACGGCGCGCAGGAAGTGGATCGTGCCGTCGTTGCCGAGGGTCTCCATGCGCTCCACGCTGAAGACCGCGTCGTAGGTGCCCGACCACTGGCGCGGCGACGGGATCGGCCCACGGATCGTCTGGACGCGCACCGCACCACCCACGCCCGCCTCGTGGGCGAAGGCGCGCACACGCTCCGCGTGGTCCACGTCGGACGTCAGGACGTCGACGTGGGCGCCGCGCCGCGCGGCGGCCACCGGCAGCGCACCGCCGGACGACGGCAGCTCCAGCACCCGGTGCCCCGGGCCGACCTGCGCCTCGTCGAGCATGGCGTCGATGCGGTGCTGCTGGGCGGAATCCAGGTCGGCGCGGTCCACCGCCGCCGGGTCCGTCGGCGCGTCGAGGTAGCTCACCGTCACCGGCGGACGCTGACCGCCCTGCTCCGGGTTGTCGACCTCCGAGGTCCTCGTCCCGGAGGCGAACAACGCCGAGCCGGTGGCACGCGACTGCCCGGCGTAGATGTCGACGAGGGCGTCCGGCAGGTCGCCGGCGCGCACATGACCGGCGACCCGGCGCCGACGGCGCGACAGGCGTCGTCCGAGCCCGCCCTCCAGGGGTTGGGTCAGCAGCGCCCCCAGCACCTCCGGCAGGGGGTCGGCCGTCCACTCCCCGGCCATGTAGCCCTCCGCCAGACCCAGCCAGCCGGCGTCGACGACCCGGTCGAGAACCAGGCCGTCGTCCACCACGAAGCGGGGGGAGGAACCGGGGGTCAGCGAGATTCCGTGGTCCTGGGTCAGGTTCTCCAGCCGCTGCTGCAGGTGCACCGCCCGACGACCGAGGAACGGGGCCTCCGGCGCCCGCGCCACCCCCGGCCACCGGTCTGCGTCGACGTAGTTTTCGCGGTTCTCGCGGGCATCGCGGGGGTCACGTCGGACGCCACGGCGATGGCCGTCGTCGACAGGTCGTGTCACGTCCGCCTCCGTCCTCGCTGGTCTTAGGTATTCTAGGCAAAAGCAATCGGCCACCCCCGGCTGCACCCGAAACAGAAAGGCCCGCCGAGAGGACCCACCGCATCCAGCCCGCGTGATGATCCCGTCGAGGACAGGCACTAGTATGGGCACTCAGGTCCGACGCGACCGGGAGGTCCGTCGGCTGACGACACTACACCGGCGTCCACCGACCCCCTGTAGAACACGCAGCAGTGCTAAAGACACAACGCAGAGAGAACACGTGATGACCACCGGCGCCGACACCGTAGGAACGCCCGCGCGGTCACCGCAGAACGAGGAGTTTCGCTGATATGACAACAACCGCACCCTTCCGGCCCTCCGGCCGTCACCACGTCGTCATTGTCGGCGGAGGTTTCGGTGGACTGTTCGCCGCCAAGAAGTTCGCCGGCGCCGACGTCGACGTCACCATCATCGACCGCACCAACCACCACCTCTTCCAGCCGCTGCTGTACCAGGTGGCCACCGGCGTGCTGTCCTCCGGCGAGATCGCCCCGACGATCCGCCAGATCCTGCGCAAGCAGCGCAACGCCCGCGTCGTCAAGGCCGAGGTCCGCGACGTCAACGTCGACGAGAAGATCATCACCGCCGACCTGGGCGGCAAGGACGTCGTGCTGCAGTACGACTCCCTCATCGTCGCCGCCGGCGCCGGCCAGTCCTACTTCGGCAACGACCACTTCGCCGAGTTCGCCCCCGGCATGAAGAGCATCGACGACGCGCTCGAGCTGCGTGCCCGCATCACGGGCGCCTTCGAGCGCGCGGAGATCACCGACGACCCCGCCGAGAAGGCCCGCCAGCTGACCTTCGTCATCGTCGGCGCCGGCCCCACCGGTGTGGAGCTCGCCGGCCAGCTCGCCGAGATGGCCCACCGCACCCTGCGCAACGAGTTCCGTCGCACCGACACCGAGCAGACCCGCATCCTGCTCGTCGACGGCGGCCCCCAGGTCCTGCCCCCGTTCGGCAAGAAGCTCGGCCGCAAGGCCCAGCAGACCCTGGAGAAGCTCGGCGTCGAGGTCGTCACCGACTCCCTGGTCACCAACGTCGACCGCGACGGCGTGACCTGGAAGAACATGAAGACCGAGGAAGAGACCACGGTCGCCGCGTACTGCAAGATCTGGTCCGCCGGTGTGGCCGCCAGCCCGCTGGGCAAGCACATCGCCGAGCAGATCGACGGCATCGAGGCCGACCGTGCCGGCCGCGTCCCGGTGAACAAGGACCTCTCCGTGGGCGACCACAAGGAGATCTTCATCGTCGGCGACATGATGAGCCTCGACAAGCTCCCGGGCCTGGCCCAGGTCGCCATCCAGGGTGGCGAGCACGCCGCCTCGATCATCCGCGCCGAGGTGGAGCAGGGCGCCACCGAGCGTCCGGACTTCAAGTACTTCGACAAGGGCACGATGGCCATCGTCTCGCGCTTCAACGCCGTGGTGAAGCTGGACAAGGCCGAGATCTCCGGCCCGATCGGCTGGCTGATGTGGCTCGCCGTGCACCTGATGTTCATGGTCGGCTTCCGCAACCGCTTCGTCGCCGCCTTCAGCTGGGGCCTCAACACCCTCTCGGCCAACCGCTGGCACCTGGTGGCCACCCGCCAGCAGCTGCACGCCCGCAACGCGCTGCGCAAGCTGCGCACCCTCGAGGACGAGCAGGACATCCGCTCCATCGAGGTCCGCGACAACCTCAAGTTCGGCGACGGTCGCGACACCCGCGCCGTGGCCGACTAATAGCCGACTAGTTTTCGGCTAGTTCCGGCTAGCACCTCCGGATCAAGCCCGGGGCCGTTCCCTCTCGACGGCCCCGGGCTTTCGCGTGTGCGCACACACGGTAGGCTGGACTGCTGAGACTCGGGGTGCGCGGAACGACCCGCGCTGAGATCACACCCGTAGAACCTGCTCTAGTTCGAACTAGCGAAGGGATGGTCCGTGTCAGACACGCTCGCCACCACCGTTGACATCATCAGTTCCCTGCGTCGGGACCAGCCGTTGGTGCAGTGCATCACCAACCAGGTCGTCCCCCAGGTCACCGCCAACGTCCTCCTCGCCGCGGGTGCCGCCCCGGCGATGGTCGACACACCTGAGGAGGCCGCCGAGTTCGCGGCCCTGGCCTCGGGCCTGCTGGTCAATACCGGCAGCCCCACCGCCGCCCAGTACACCGCGATGCGCGAGGCCGTGCGCGGTGCGAACGCCGCCGGCACCCCCTGGGTCCTCGACCCGGTGGCCTGCGGCGGCCCCGCGGCGCGCACCGAGTTCGCCCGTGAGGTCGTCCTGCGTCGTCCCGCCGCCGTGCGCGGCAACGCCTCCGAGGTCATCGCCCTGGCCGGACGCTCCGGCGGAGGACGCGGCGTCGACGCCACCGACGAGGTCGACACCGCCCTGCAGGCCGCACGCTCTCTGACGGAACGTACCGGCGGGGTCGTGGCGGTCTCCGGCGCGCGCGACCTCATCGTCTCGACCGGACGGGTCACGTGGCTGACCTCCGGCGACCCCATGATGCAACGCGTCATCGGCACGGGCTGCTCCCTCGGCGCGCTCACCGCCGCCTATCTCGGCGCAGCCGCCTCAGCAGGTACTGACGCGCACGACGTCGTCCTCGCCGCCCACGCCCACGTCGGTGCCGCCGGCACGCTCGCCGCGCGGGACGACTCGGGACAGCTGCGCGGCCCGGGCGGCTTCGCCGTCGCCTGGCTCGACGCACTCGACACCGTCTCGCAGGACCCGGGCCTGGTCCCCGGGCTCGTCTCGGCGATGGAGACCGCCGAATGACCCCGGTGAGCGTCCCCGCCCCTTCCCGCGTGGACTGGGGTCTCTACCTGGTCACCGACCCGGAACTCGGCGGTGGCCGCGACGCCGTGGCCGGCGTCGTCGCCCGGGCGGTGCAGGGCGGGGTCAGTGTGGTCCAGCTCAGGGACAAGACCCTCGGCGACGAGGAGTTCACCGCGCGCGCCGCCGAGCTCGCCGAGGTGCTCGCCGGAACTGGCGTGCCCCTGTTCGTCAACGACCGGATCGACACCGCCCGCCGGCTCGGACTGCACCTGCACATCGGGCAGGACGACATCGACTACCCCACCGCCCGGGACCTGTTGCCCGACGACCTGATGATCGGACTGTCCGTCGACGACCACGCCCAGGTCGACCGGATCGCCGCGCTCATGCGTGACGGGGTGCGTCCGCCGGACGTCCTCGGACTGGGCCCGGTGGAGCTCACCGACACCAAGACCGACACCGGTCGCGCGCTCGGGGTCACCGGCCCCGGCAGCGTCGACGACCTGGCCGCCCACGCCCTGGAGCTGGGGATCCCGTCGGTGGCCATCGGCCACGTCAACGCCGCCAACGCCGCCGCGCTGGGTGCGTCCGACGTGGCGGGGATCTGCGTGGTCTCGGCGGTCATGGCCGCCGACGACCCCGCCGCGGCCGCCCGCGACCTGCGCACCCTGTACGAGAACACCGGCACCAGCCCCCAGACGAGTGAGGCCCACACATGATCCCCCGAGTACTCAGCATCGCCGGCACCGACCCCACCGGGGGCGCGGGCGCACAGGCCGACATCAAGTCCATCGGCGAGGCCGGCGGCTTCGCCATGAGCGTGGTCACCGCACTCGTCGCACAGAACACCCACGGCGTGCGGCAGGTCCACGCACCCGACACCGACTTCCTCCTCGCCCAGCTCGACGCCGTCTTCGACGACGTCACCGTGGACGCGGTGAAGATCGGCATGCTCGGCACCGCCGAGATCACCCGCACGGTGACCGGCTACCTGGCCGCACACCCGGTCCCGGTGACCGTGGTCGACCCGGTGATGGTGGCCACCAGCGGCGACCGGCTGCTCACCGAGGACGCCGAGGCAGCCCTGGTCGAGCTGTGCCGGGCCGCCGACGTGATCACCCCGAACCTCGCCGAGCTCGCCGTGCTCGGCGGCACCCAGGTCGCCGCCGACCTGGACGAGGCCCTGTCGCAGGGGCGCCGGCTCTCCGCGGACCTGGACACCACCGTCATCGTCAAGGGTGGGCACCTGTCCGGCCCCACCGCGGACAACGCGGTCGTCGCCCCGGACGGCACCGTGACCACCGTGCCCGTCGCCCGGGTCACCACCCACAACACCCACGGCACCGGCTGCTCGCTGTCCTCGGCCTTGACGACCCGGCTCGCCGCCGGGGAGGACACCGCGACGGCACTGCACTGGTCCAGCCGCTGGCTGTCCGAGGCCATCCGCCACGCCGACGACCTGCACGTCGGCACCGGTAACGGCCCGGTCGACCACACGCACCGTTCCCGGCGTCTCGCCGCGGCCTCGGACACCACCCCCTGGGAGCTCACCGCAGGTGTCCCGGAGCTGCTGGACAGCCCCGGGGAGCTCGCCGCCGTCGGCGCCGCGCACGACGAGGTCACCCCCCACATCCCCGGGGCCGGCCCGTGGACCACGGCCCTGTGGCGCGCCCAGTCCGCACTGGTGAGCCAGATCAACGCCCTGCCGTTCATCACCGACCTGGGGGCAGGCACCCTGCAGAAGGCTGACTTCGACTTCTACCTCGCCCAGGACGCCGTGTACCTGGCGCAGTACTCCCCGGCGCTGGCGGCGCTGGCGGCCTCCGCGCCGGACCAGGCGTCGTCGCTGTTCTGGGTGAAGGGTGCCGCGGAGTGCCTCGAGGAGGAGGCGTCCCTGCACCGCACGTGGCTGGGCGACGCACCCGCCGTCGCCCCCTCCCACGTCACGGCGTCCTACACGGCCCACCTCACGCGCAGCGTGCAGTCGCGCGACCACGTGGTCGGCGCGGCGGCGGTGCTGCCGTGCTACTGGCTCTACGCCGAGGTCGGGATGGATCTCGCCGCGGGGTCCACGCCGGACAACCCCTACGCCGCCTGGCTGGACAGCTACTCCGGTGAGGACTTCACCGCCGGCGTCCGGCAGGCGATCTCACTGGTGGAGGACGCCTTCGCCACCGCTGGTCCGCGTCAGCGCGCCGAGGCCGCCCGCGCCTTCCTCGACGCCTCGCGGTGGGAGCTCGAGTTCTTCGACCAGGCGCACCGCCGCTGAGCGGACGGCTGCCGGGGTCACCGGGGCTGGCCAACGCTACTTGCTGGGCACCACCACGGTCCGCAGTTCCGTGGTGGCGCACAGCTTGCCGGACGCGGCGTTGACGTGCTCGATGCGCCACAGCTGACTGGTCCGGCCGGTGTGCACGGCGCGTGCCGTCGAGCGGATCACGTCGCCGGGGGTGGAGGGGCGCAGGAAGTTCGTGGAGTTGGTGGTGCCCATCACCAGACCGCCGCCGCCGGCGATGTAACCGGCGAAGGACCCGGCCGACTCCCCCATCGTCGCGTAGATCCCGCCGTTGGTGATGCCCCAGGGCTGCACGTGGTCCTCGGTGATCGTGAGCTCCACGACGACCTCCGGGAGGAACTCGACGTAGCGCAGGCCCAGCGTCCGGTCCAGTGACGGGATCGACGTGGCGAAGATCTCCGAGAGCTCGGCGGTCTGTGCCTCGGTGAGCTCCGAGGAGCTCGCCGAGCCCATCAGCTCCAGCATCCGTTCCATGGCTGCACTCTGCCCGGTGGCCGTGTCGTTCTGCGTCACTGTCTGTCTCTCCCTCACGTACGTGTGCTCCGGCTGCTCCGGTGTGTTTCCCGGTGAGTCTAGCGACAGTCGGACCGCCGCGGGCGAAGATGGACGGGTGGGCGCTATCATGGTGCACCATGACAGATTCCTCCGCACAGATCGGTGTCGTCGGCCTCGCGGTGATGGGTTCCAACATCGCCCGGAACTTCGCCAACCACGATCACACCGTCGCCGTCTACAACCGCACCTCCGCCAAAACGGACGCGTTCATGGCCGAGTTCGGGGACACCGGCAGCTTCGTCCCCTCCGCCACCGTGGAGGACTTCGTCGCCTCCCTCGAGCGTCCCCGCCGTGCCCTGATCATGGTCCAGGCCGGTCCCGCCACCGACGCAGTGATCTCCCAGCTCGCCGACGCCATGGAGCCCGGCGACATCATCATCGACGGCGGGAACGCCCTCTACACCGACACCATCCGCCGCGAGGCGGAGATGTCCGAGCGTGGCCTGCACTTCGTCGGCGCCGGGATCTCCGGCGGCGAGGAGGGCGCACTCAACGGCCCGGCGATCATGCCGGGCGGCCCGGTCGAGTCCTACGAGTCCCTCGGCCCGCTGCTGGAGGACATCTCCGCCAAGGTCGACGGCACCCCCTGCTGCACCCACATCGGCCCGGACGGCGCAGGCCACTTCGTCAAGATGGTCCACAACGGCATCGAGTACGCCGACATGCAGGTCATCGGCGAGGCCTACCACCTGCTCCGCTACGCCGTGGGCATCGAGCCGTCCGAGATCGCCGACATCTTCCGCACCTGGAACGACGGCGACCTGGACTCCTACCTCATCGAGATCACCGCCGAGGTGCTCTCCCAGACCGACGAGGCCACCGGCAAGCCGCTGATCGACGTCATCGTCGACGCCGCCGGCCAGAAGGGCACCGGCCGCTGGACGGTCAAGGCCGCCCTGGACCTGGGTATCCCCACCACCGGCATCGGCGAGGCCGTCTTCGCCCGTGCGCTGTCCGGCGCCCGCGACCAGCGCGCCGCGACCACCGGCAACCTGCCCTCCGGCGAGGTCACCACGCTGGACGCCCTGGGCGTCTCGAAGGACGACTTCGTCGAGGACGTCCGGCGTGCGCTCTACGCCTCGAAGCTGGTGGCCTACGCCCAGGGCTTCGACGAGATCAAGGCCGGCTCCGACGAGCACGGCTGGGACGTCGACCCCCGCGACCTCGCCACCATCTGGCGTGGCGGCTGCATCATCCGCGCGAAGTTCCTCAACCGCATCGTGGACGCCTACAACACCGACCCCGGTGTGCAGTCCCTGCTGCTGGACCCGTACTTCAACACCGAGGTCGGCGGTCTGATCGACTCCTGGCGTCGGGTCGTCGTGGCGTCCACGCAGCTCGGCCTGCCGATCCCGGTCTTCGCCTCCTCGCTGTCCTACTACGACTCCCTGCGTTCCGAGCGGCTGCCCGCCGCCCTGATCCAGGGTCAGCGCGACTTCTTCGGTGCCCACACCTACGAGCGCACCGACCGCGACGGTCACTTCCACACCCTCTGGTCCGCCGACCGCAGCGAGGTGGAAGCGTAACCCGTGTCAGGTCAATCAGAAGGACGACGAAGCGCCAGTGCCGGTGGACAGAACCGGCAGAACCGGCGCCGTAAGGTCGTCCGGGGCAGTCGTGCGGGTGCCTCAGGCACCGCCGGCGGCTCCGAGAATCCCGGCAGACGTTCCGGCAACCGGAGCCAGCAGGGTAACAAGCAGCAGGGCAACAAGCAGCAGGGCGCCAAGCGTGGCGGCCAGCAGGGCAACAAGCAGCGCCCCGCCCAGAAGAACCAGCAGAAGAACCAGCAGCCGAAGGTGCAGCAGCAGGTCCGCCAGCCCAAGGTCGCCGCACCGGTTCCGACCGGCCCGGCCGCAGGCGTGGACACCTCGGTACTCTTCGCCGACATGGGTCTTCCGGACCCGGTGGTCAAGGAGCTGACGGCGCAGGGGCTCAAGCACCCCTTCCCGATCCAGGCCGCCGCCATCCCCGACGGGCTGGCGGGCAAGGACGTCCTGGGACGCGGTCCGACAGGTTCCGGTAAGACGTTCACCTTCGGTCTGCCGCTGATCACCCGTCTCACCGGCGGTGCCTCGCGCCCGGGCAAGCCCCGCGCACTGGTGCTGGTGCCGACCCGCGAGCTCGCACAGCAGGTCGCCGGACGGCTGCGCCCGTTGGCGGAGTCCGTCGGCCAGCGTGTGATCGAGGTCGTCGGTGGCGTGAACATCAAGCGCAACCTCACCGCCCTGGCCCGTCCGGTCGACCTCCTGGTCGCCACCCCGGGGCGTGCCGAGGACCTCATCCGGCAGAAGGCCCTCGACCTGTCCCAGGTCGAGATCGTCGCGCTGGACGAGGCCGACCAGATGGCGGACATGGGGTTCCTCCCGCAGGTTCGCCGCCTCGTCGACCACATCCCGGCGGATGCGCAGCACCTGTTCTTCTCCGCCACCCTCGACGGGGACATCAAGGTCCTCGTCCAGCGGTACATGAACGACCCGATCACGCACTCCACCGGTGAGGTCCGGGCGAAGGTGGACACCATGTCCCACTTCCTCGGTGTGGTGGACGACAAGACCGCCCGCAACGACGTGGTCCTGCAGCTCGGGCGTGCCTCGACCCGCACGATCATGTTCATGCGGACGAAGCACACCGTCGATCGTCAAGTCAAGAAGCTTGTCCGTGACAGCATCCCCGCTGTCGGCATCCACGGCAACAAGGGTCAGGGCGCCCGCACCCGGGCGATCGAGGAGTTCTCCGACGGCCGTGCCACGGTGCTGGTCGCCACCGACATCGCAGCCCGCGGCATCGACATCAAGGGTGTCGACCTGGTGGTGCACATCGACCCGCCGGCCGAGCACAAGGCCTACGTGCACCGCGCAGGACGCACCGCCCGTGCCGGCGAGTCCGGCACCGTGCTGACGCTCACCACCGCGGATACCCGGCGTGAGACCGAGCAGATGATGCGCAAGGCCGGGGTGAGCCCCACCGTGTGGGTGCTCGACCGTCACGGCCTCACCGCCTACCTCGGCGAGCTGGGGCTGGACAGGTAGGACTGGGATGGACATCCTGCTCAGCATCCTGGGGCTGGTCGGCTTCGTCCTGTTGACCGCCGGCACCGGGATCTTCGTGGCCGTGGAGTTCTCCACGACCAGCCTGGAGCGCTCGACGATCGAGGACGACATCGCCGAACGCGGCGACGCCGCCTCGCACATGGTCAAGAAGGCCCACAGCGGCCTGAGCTTCATGCTGTCCGGCACCCAGCTGGGCATCACGGTGACCACCCTGGCCACCGGCTACCTCGCCGAACCGATCCTGGCGAAGTTCTTCACCCCGGTGCTCGAACTCGTCGGGCTCGGCGCCTCCGCGTCGACCTCGGTGGCGCTGGTGCTGAGCCTGGTCATCGCCACGATCCTGTCGATGGTCTTCGGCGAGCTCGTGCCGAAGAACCTGGCGATCGCCAACCCGTTGCAGACCGCACGGCTGCTGACGCGGCCGGTGTGGATCTTCAACACCGTCTTCCACCGGTTCATCCAGCTGATGAACAACGCGGCGAACATGATCGTGCGACGTTTCGGCATCGAGCCCGCAGACGAGCTAGCCTCGGCCCGCTCCCCGCAGGAGCTCTCCGCCCTCGTGCGGCACTCCACCGGTGCGGAGGGCTTCGACCAGTCGAAGGTGCGCATCCTCGACCGTTCGCTGAAGTTCGGCGACACCAGCGCGGAGGACTTCATGACCCCGCGATCCACCGTGGACACCCTGGAGACCACCGACACCGCACTCGACCTCATCCGTGAGGCCCACGAGTCCGGTCACTCGCGCTTCCCGGTGGTCAACGGCGACCTGGACGAGACCATCGGTGTCGTCCACGTCAAGGACGCCCTGACCGTGCCGGCGGACGAACGGGCCACCACCACGGTGCGTGACCTGGCCCGCCGAGTTCCCACCGTGCCCACCAGCCTGGGCGGCGACGCCGTGCTCAACCTGGTGCGCTCGGCGGGCTCGCAACTCGTGCTCGTCGTCGACGAGTACGGCGGCACCGCCGGCATCGTGTCGATCGAGGACGTCGTCGAGGAGATCCTCGGCGAGGTCTGGGACGAGCACGACAACCGTGAGGACTCCGAGGTCCAGCGCAGCGGGCAGTTCTGGGACGTGTCCGGGCTGCTGCGTTGCGACGAGCTGGAGGACGCCTGCGGCTACATCGCCCCGGACGGCCCCTACGAGACCCTCGGCGGACTCATCATGACCACGCTGGGCCGCATCCCGGTCGAAGGCGACCGCGTCCTGCTGCCCCGGGGCGAACGCGACCTGATGGAACGCATGACCGACGGTAACCCGGTGCGCTGGGAGGCGACGGTGGAGTCCATGGACATCCGACGTGTCGACCGGGTGCATCTGCGCCCGGTGCCTGACAGCGGCGCAGATACCGGCACAGACACCGACAACACGGAATCCGCACAGGGAGGTGGTCAGGATGGGTGACCTCTGGGCCATCGCCTTCGCCGTGCTGTTGCTCGGCCTCAACGCCTTCTTCGTGGGCGTGGAGTTCTCGTTGATCTCCTCACGCCGCGACAGGCTGGAGAACATGATCGCCGCCGGCAACCGTCGGGCGGACAAGGTCCTCTACGCCACCGAGCACCTCACGATCATGCTCGCCGGTGCCCAGTTCGGCATCACCGTGGCCTCGGTGCTGCTCGGCAAGGTCGGCGAGCCCGCCATCGCGCACCTCATCGAGGCACCGTTCCACGCCGTGGGGCTGCCGGACAACCTGCTCCACCCGGTGGCGTTCGCGATCTCGCTGCTCATCGTCACGGTGCTGCACATCATCCTCGGTGAGATGGTGCCGAAGAACATCGCGCTGGCCGGCCCAGAGACGGTTGCCACGGTTCTGGTCTCCCCTCACCTGCTGTTCTGCCGTCTGGTGCACCCGGTGATGGTCTTCCTCAACTGGATCGCCCGGGTGACGTTGAAGATGGTCGGCGTGGAGCAGAAGGACGAGCTGGACGCCACGGTCTCGCCCTCGGAGCTCTCGCAGATGATCGCCGAGTCCCGCTCCGAGGGGCTCATCGGCCCGTCCGAGGCGACGCGCCTGTCCAAGGCGCTGAACTCCTCGAAGCGCACGCTCAGCGAGGTGATGATCCCGCTGTCGGACGTCGACACCATCGCCGTCGACGAGACCACCGGACGCATCACCGTCGGCCAGGTCGAAGAGGCGGTGTCGCGTACCGGCTACTCCCGCTTCCCCGTGACCGGGACGGACGACGGTTACCTCGGCTACATCCACGTCAAGGACGTTCTCGACAACCTGCTGGACGCCTCGACGGGCCCCGACCAGCTCGTCGACGAGCACGACATCCGCCCGCTGATCACGGTGGAGGGTGGCGTGAACTTCGACCACGCGATGAAGGAGCTGCGCCGCACGAGCTCGCACATGGCGCAGATCTCCGACGGCGGGGTCGTCGTCGGGGTGATCACCCTGGAGGACGTGATCGAGGAACTCGTGGGAACGGTGAGAGACTGGACCCATGACGACTGACACGCGAGACCTGACCGCCACGGTGCTCACCCCGCAGCAGTGGCGCGCACGCCAGGAACACCACCGCGCGACCGTCGACAAACTCACCGCCGGGCGTCGGGAACGCCGCTCCCGCGGTGAACGTCACCCGGTCTGGGACTTCATGTACACCTACTACCCGGTCACGCCGGGCAAGCTGGGCCGCTGGAACCCGGGCTTCGGCGTGTCACTGGTCGCCGACGGCGACGAGCGTCCCGGCACCGCCGGGACGCTGCGGGAGACGACCGCGCCGGACGGAACGGCGCTGTGGGAGCTGGACGCCGACGCCCTGATGGCCAAGCGCGGCACCAGCTTCACCTACATGCGCCGCCTGCTGGCATCCACGCTGGGGCGTCCGGCGCGGTTCAGCTGCTTCGGCATGCACGAGTGGGCGATGGTCTACCGGGACGCACCCCGTCACCCCGAGCCGCTGCGGCTCGGACGCGAGGCCACCGACGGGGTCGTGGAGGCCAATACGTTGCGGTGCACCCACATCGACGCCTTCCGCTTCTTCACCGAGGACGCCGTGCCGCGCAACACGCTGAACCCCACCCGTGAGACGCAGGCCGACATGGAGCAGCCGGGCTGTCTTCACGCCACGATGGACCTCTACAAGTGGGCCACGAAACTCGGGCCGCTCGTGCCCGGGGAGCTGTGGCTGGACACCTTCCGCCTGGCGTGCGACGTGCGCCGCACCGACATGGAGGCCAGCCCCTACGACCTTTCCGCCTGGGGTTTCACCCCGGTCGCGGTGGAGACGCCGGACGGACGGGCGGAGTACGTGCGCCGCCAGCGTGACTTCGCCGAGCGCGGCCAGGTGCTGCGCCGGGCGTTGGTGGATATCATCGACGACTTCTTCCGCTCCACGCAGCGGGCATCCCGAGGAAACGGAGACTGACCATGGCACGACACAGCGCAGCGCAGAGCCCGGTCCGGGTGGCCGGGTGGGTGTGGTTCGCCCTCGTGGCGGTGATCCTGGTCGTCGCGCTGGTCGTGGGGTGGTTCGTGTTGGCCTCCCGGCAGTCCTCCGACGAGGCCGAGGGCGCCTGCATCGACGGCGATCAGGAGCTCACCGTGTGGGCGGACCCGGCGGCCGAGGACGTGGCCCGGCAGCTGGTCGCCGACTACAACGACACCGAACCCGTGGTCCGGGACCGGTGTGTGACCGCGTCGGTGGAGGTACGCTCCACCGCCGAAGCCACGCTGGCCTACCGGGGTGGGCAGCCGGGTGTCGCCCCGGTGTGGATCCCCGCCGGCACCGGTTTCATCTCGGGGCTCTCCGGCGCGCCGAACGAGGTGCCTGTGGTGGGGTCGGACGACCTGGTGCACCGGGTCCCCGAGGGGGCCGACGCCGACGTGGCACGCGCCGTGCTGCCCACGGGTGCGGCGTCGATGGTCACCGCCCTCGCCGCGGAAGCGGCCGGCGTCCCCCTGGACATGGAGTCGGACGCCACGCTGGAGGCACTGCGGGCGGCGCCGGACGTTCAGGCCGCCGTGGACGAGAACCTGCCGGTGCTCTCCTCGGCGTCATTGCTCGGCGAGCAGGCTGGCGGAAACGATGCCACCGTCGGCGAGGTGCAGTTCCCGCTGGTGGCCTTCGGGTCCTCCCCTGCGGTGGACGAGAACCAGGCCCGGGCTGCGGCTGACTTCGCGGAGAAGGCCGATGCAGAAGGCACAGGGGAATCAGTTACAGCTGAGCCCGCGTCCCCCTGGCTGAGCAGGGTCGCGGGCGTGTTGGCGGATGTGCCTCTGGGCTGAGAGATCTGGCTAGGAGGACTTCTTCAGACGGCGGGCGGCCAGCTCGTCGGCGGGGTCGAAGGCGCCGTCGGGCTGAACGACGGGTTCGGCCGGCTCGGAGGGGAAGGCGGTGATCGTGCCGCTGAGTTCCTTCATCAGGCCCGGCACGGCGATGCCGAAGACTCCCTGTCCACCGGCCAGGAGGTCGATGACCTCCTCGGCGGAGCGGCACTCGTAGACGGTCTTGCCGTCGGAGACCAGGGTGATGCCGGCGAGGTCGTCCACGCCGAGGTTGCCGAGCTTGTCCACGGCACGGCGGATGTTCTGCAGGGAGATGCCGGTGTCGAGCAGGCCCTTGACGATCTTCAGCACGAGGATGTCGCGGAAGGAGTACAGGCGCTGGGAGCCGGAGCCGTGTGCGGTGCGGATCGACGGCTGCACCAGCTTGGTGCGTGCCCAGTAGTCGAGCTGGCGGTAGGTGATGCCGGCGACCTGGCAGGCGATGGTCACCCGGTAGCCGACCTCCTGGTCGGGACCCTCGACGTCGAACAGGGTGTCCTGCTGCGGTGCCGGGACAGCCTCGCCGGCGGGCGTCGTGCCCTGCTCGTGTCCGGACTCGCCCCGGGCGTCACTGCGCTCCATGCTGATTCTCCTCTGTTCGGCGTGTCTGCTTGCACACCTGTGATTCACTGCTCTCAAGATTAGACGGGATGGCCGTGGAGTCAACAGGTGAGCACGAAAACCTCACCCGGGGGATCCGCATCCCTGACCCTCAACCTGAGGTCGAGGGTAATGCTAACACGAGAATTCACCCGACACCCGTGTAACAACACGCGTGTCATGCACGGAAAAAACAGAGAACCCCCGGCCACGGTCCGTGGCCGGGGGCGTGGAGGAACCGGCGTCAGTGAGGCAGCTTCCCCTTGATCAGCGCCGCGTGCAGTGAGACGACCAGGGCGCTGACCTCCCGGCTGACCTCGGCGGAACGCTCCCGGGCGTTCTCGTCACGACCGTGCGCGACCGGCCCGGCGACCTGGTTGACCAGGTCCGCCTGCCGTTGCGCCTGGGTGACCAGTGTCTTGAGGTGCCGGTGGTCGATCCCGTACTCCCCCATCTTCGCCGCGATGCGCACCACGTCGACGTCGTCGACGGAGAAGAACCCCGCCGCGTCCGGCGTCAGCAGGGAGATCTTCACCAGCGAGGCGACGACCGAGTCCTCCACCCCCGCCCGCGAGGCGACGTCCGCCCGGGTCAGTCGTCGGACGGTCGCCTGACGGAACTGCTCGGGGGTGACCGTGCCGGCCACGGAACGACGCGAGTCCACCGGGGTGACCTTGCCCGAGTCCATCGCCTCGAGCTGCTCCTTGATGACCTTCAGCGGCAGGAAGCTGTCGCGCTGGTTGGCCAGGATGTAGCGCAGCCGCGAGATGTCCTCCGGGGAGAACCGCCGGTAACCAGACTTGCTGCGCTGCGGGGTCACCAGCCCCTCAGACTCCAGGAAACGGATCTTGGAGACCGTGACGTCCGGGAAGTCCGGCTGGAGCTGCTTGAGGACGTCCCCGATCGACGACGTGGGCAGAACCCGCCCGGCGGTGGGCCGGGACTCAGGCTGCGGCTGCCCGGCGGCTGCGGCGTTCGCTGACACAGTGCTCCTCACATCAGGTGCGGGTCCGGTGACGTGGTGTCGACAGGGGTGATACTACCGAAGAGGGTGGACCTCAGGCGTCCTTCGTGCCGTTGAGGAAGACCAGACGGAACTTGCCGATCTGGATCTCGTCGCCGTTGCTCAGCACGGCGGAGTTCTTCGGCTCGCGGTTGACGTAGGTGCCGTTGAGGCTTCCCACGTCGACCACCTCGTACTCCTCACCGTTGCGGCGGAACTCCGCGTGGCGACGGGAGACGGTCACGTCGTCGAGGAAGATGTCGCTGTCGGGGTGGCGGCCGGCCGCGGTCGTGTCCTGGTCGAGCAGGAACCGTGAACCGGCGTTCGGCCCACGCTTGACCACGAGGAGCGCAGAACCCGACGGGAGACCCTCCACACCTGCCGGTGCGGACTCGGACTGCGCACCGGTCTCCATCTCCTTGAGGAGGTCAGCACGGAAGACCGAGGTCGTCTCGACCGATGCTTCCGGGATCCCGGTGTTGTCGCTCATGTTTCAGTTCCTCCTGGAATCTGTTGCAGTGTGACCATGGCTCCGGCCGCAGGTCGCGGCTGGAGCCGATGAGAAGAGCAGACGGTACGCCTGCAAGCCTTTCCCACCATACTACCCGGCGGCCCCGCGAGACTACGGAAAGCCTCGCCGAAACCGGGTACCCCCACCGTGCGGCGGGGTCGTGCGGCTATCCGGAACCCTACCGGAAACCTGCCGGACCCTACCGGAACATCGCCGCGATCGAGCCGACCACGCTGCCTCCGGTGCTGGACAACGGGTTGTCGTTGACCATGTAGGTCCACGTCGCACTCGGCTTGTGCAGTCCCTGGCCGGCCAGGTCCACCCCCTCGGAGGTGATCTCGACCTCGCTGAAGGTCTCCCTCGCCTTGGCGACCGCGCGCTCGGCGAGTTCGCCGAAGGCGGCGATCGACATCCGGTGGAACTCGTCGATCGGGCTCTCGCGGGCGATGGCACGCAGGTGGATCGACTCACGGATGTCGTCCAGGTAGGCCAGGTGGTCGCTCCACTCCACGTCGAGGTGGTAAAGCATGATCTCCCGGGCCGCCTGTTCCAGCACCTCCTCGGGGATGCCCTCGGCCTGCAGGCGTCCGGCCTTCTCCACGTCGTGGTAGCTGAGGTCCTGCCAGGCGGTGTCGGTGTCGAGCACCTTGGCACGCCGGTCGTCGACGATCTCACGCTGGTCGTTGATCAGCTTGTTGTACTTCCACGTCGTGGCGTGGATGTCGAGCATCTGGCCCTCCGCCACGCGCTGGCAGTGGTCGATGAACTGCAGCACCTTGCGCTGTTCCAGGCGTCCGTCCTCGCCGGGCTCGGCGCGCAGCTCCTCACCGGCACCGCCGGTGTTGACCACGTCGTCCTCCAGGGAGACGAAGAACACCGAGGAGCCCGGGTCACCCTGACGCCCGGAACGCCCACGCAACTGGTTGTCCAGACGCTGGGAACGGAACCGCCCGATGCCGACGACGTGCAGGCCGCCGAGCTCCACGACGTGCTCGTGGTCGTCCTCGTCGCGTCCGCCGAGGCGGATGTCGGTGCCTCGGCCGGCCATCTGCGTGGACACGGTGACGTGCCCGGCGCGTCCGGCCTCGGCGACGATGCCGGCCTCCGCCTCGTGGTTCTTGGCGTTGAGCACGCGGCACTGCACGCCGCGTTCGGCCAGAGCCTCGGCCACGCTCTCGGACTCGGCGATGTCCTGGGTACCGACGAGGACGGGCTGACCGGTGCCCTGGACCTCCACGATGTGGTCCACGGCGGCGGCGTCGCGCTGCTCCTCGGTGGTGTAGACACGGTCGGCCTCGTCGAATCGACGGTTCGGCAGGTTGGGGTCGATGACGCTGACGGACAGCTCGTAGAACTGGCGCAGCTGGTCGCTGGCGGCCACCGCGGTACCGGTCATGCCGCACTTACGGGGGTAGAGCCCGAGCAGCGCCTGCACGGTGATCTGGTCGAGGATGCGCCCGCCGTCGGTGACCTGCAGGCCCTCCTTGGCCTCCACGGCGGCCTGCAGGCCGTCCGGCCACCGCTGCAGTTCGGCGACGCGGCCACGCGAGCCGTCGATGAGGGCGACCTTGCCGTCGCGCACGATGTAGTGCACGTCGCGGGTCAGCAGGTGCTGGGCGTGCAGCGCGACGTTGACCTGCGACAGCAGGGCACCCGCGTCCGCACCGTCCACCGCCTCCACAGCGTCCACAGCGTCTGCACCATCCGCGCCGTCCTCTGTATCCGCACCGTCCCCGGCATCCCCGGCGTCCCTGGCAGCACGGGCATCGTCACCGGCACCGTAGAGGGACTCGATCCCGAGGCCCTTCTCCACGAACCGCGCACCGGAGTCGCTGAGGAACACGTTGCGGCGGTCGCCGGAGACCGTGAAGTGCCGGTTCTCCTCCATACGGCGCACCAGGTCGGTGATCTGGCCGGTCGGGGCGGGCCCCGGCTCAGATCCGGCGAGCACGAGGGGCACCAGCGCCTCGTCGACCATCACCGAGTCCGCCTCGTCGATGACCGCCACGTCGGCCGGGGTACGCACCGCGTCCTCCCGGCGGGTGATCAGCTGGTCGCGCAGCACGTCGAAGCCCATCTCGTTGACCGCACCGAAGACCACGTCACGGGAGTAGACGTCGCGGCGCTCGTCGGCCCCGTACTCCTCGGCGATGGCGCCGTGGGTCAGGCCGAAGAAATCGAGCAGCGGGCCCATCCACTGCTCGTCGCGGCCGGCGAGGAAGGAGTTCACGGTGATCAGGTGCACCTTGCGCCCCTGCAGGCCGTAGCCCACCGCGGTCATCGCACCGGTGAGGGTCTTGCCCTCACCGGTGGCCATCTCCACCACGTCACCGACGAGCATGCGCAGGGTGCCCTGCAGCTGGACGTCGAACGGCCGCATGCCGATCGTGCGCTCGGCACCCTCCCGCATCGCCGCGAGCAGCAGCGGTGCGTCGTCCACCGAGGGGGTGTCTCCGGCGGTCACGCAGGACCGGGCGATCTCCACGACCTCGGCGTCGGTGGCGCCGGACAGTCGCTCCACGGCCTTCGCCGACTCGGACACGATCGTCTTCGACTTCTTCTGGTTCGCCGTCGCCGACGAACCCATGGCCTTCCAGAACCAGCCGAATCCGGCCATCCTCGCCTCCGCTTGCTGCATGTCTCAGGGGTCGTGCTTCGCACGCTGTCGGTTGCAAGGATAGTCGGCACGCGCCCGTGCGGCACACCACTGGGGCACTACTGCGGCATTACCGCGGGGCACTACTGTGGGCCGGGTGACTTCGAGAAGCGTGACCTCCGTCGACGTCGAGTTCCGCGGTGCCGACGTGGCAGGACGCCCCGTGCCCGTGATCACCGGCACCGTGGACCTGCCCGGCGACGCGCGCGGGCTGTCCCCGCAGGAGTTCCGTGAGGCCGGCGTCCCGGTCGCCCTGTTCGCCCACTGCTTCACCTGCAACGACTGGTCAGGATTGTCCACCAGTGGTTTTATCATCGATGCAGGTCAGAACGTTCCCGCCAGTCTCGCCAGTCGCGTCGAAATGGGGGTCTCGCGGGTCTCCTATGGGATGGATGCGGGATGAGCCCCTCCCCTCGCGCCGGGCACGGGCCGACCTGCGCGGGCCCCCGGACGCAAGTAAGACCCCCACCGTCGGGGGAGACGGTGGGGGCCGGCAGGGTCAAGTGTTCACCTATCTCCCGCACTGTTGAGCATAGTCGCCAAACGTCGGTCGCCAACCAAGAACGGTAAAAGTTGTCCCAACACAATGAGGAGTCCCCACCGTCGCGAAGTCGATGGGGGGCTGTCGGGGAGCTGCACATGGGAACTGTGAGGGGGTGCCCACGGCGCTCGACCCTGGCGGGGCGGCCCCGGTGGTCCCCGCCCCCACTGAGCGTACCGGGGGCCGGCGGAGGTGTCCCCGGATCGCAAAAAGCCCCCGCACCGAAGTGCGGGGGCTTTTGTCGCCAGAGGCGACGGGCTCTTAGTTGATGGAGCCGCGGACGAGCTCGATGGCCTGAGTGAAGAAACCGGAGATGGCGTCGACGATGTTTCCGATGATTTCCAGCATGGGGATACCTTTCGATAGAAGTACATGGTTGCAACGATGCTCATGCTCCGTTGCTTCACCGGCCCTTCCGATAAGGACCCTGAACTCGTTACGCTGCCGATAACATACGCCCCCAAAAAGGGGTGCCGATGCGTCGTCGTCGCAGGGCAAAAGGCATAAACGAAAACCGCGCACCACCCCACTGCGAGGAGTCGGTGCGCGGAGTCCCGAAAGGTCGATGCATGCTGGAGCATCTGCTGCGCGTGATCGATCCGTCCCCGAACACGCTCAACGTAACGCAATCCCAGGACAACCTACTCCGCACGGGCGCTAGTTCGGGGGATGGTGCAGGTTCTCGTGAGAATTCACCAGCAACGGCGACCATGACGCGTGACCCCCGATACCCCCTCGCGGCAGAGACCAATCGATCGCGAGGGGGCACCCAAGGAGCCAGGACAACACAATCCCGACGGGGCCGACGTTGGCGCCGACCCGTAACCGAGGATACAGGCCGAAAACTCACGGAACACAAAAAGACCCCCTCCAGGCCGAAGCCCGGAGGGGATCAGACACCGCCGAAGCGGTTGAGGCTACTAGGCCTAGCCGCGACCGATGGACCCGGCGACCTGGTCGATGGCCCCGGTGAAGAAAGTAGCAACGGCGTCGACGATGGTTCCAATGATTTCCAGCATGGTAATGCCTTTCGATAGAAGTATATGGCTGCAACGAGGCTCTTGCTCCGTTGCTTCACCGAGACTACCGCTGAGAAGCCTGAAGGTGTTACGTCGGGGATAATACACACCCCCAAAAAGGGGTCTTGCCTCCGTATTGTCGCTGGCCACGGTGAAAAAGAAAACCGCGCACCGTCCCACAGGAGGGAGTCGGTGCGCGGATCCTCGAAAAGGCCGATGCATGCTGGCGCATCTGCTGTACGTGGGTCATCACTCCCCGCACACTGATACCATAGCGCACTCCCAGGCAAAACTACTACCCACAGGGGCTAGTGAGCGGGGTGGTCAAGGTCCTCCCGCAACTCCGGCGGGATCGCCGGATGCTCGTCCGGGTGCACCTTGGAGAGAAGCTGCCGGATCAGGGCGAGCGCGGAGGTCTTCCAGATCTGCAGGCCTGACAGTTCGGTGCGCATCCCGTCCATCTCACGGCGCATATCGACCATGTCGGCGCGAAGCTGGCGCACCTCTGCCGACAGGGTCTTGTACCACTCAGGGCCCTGCTCGGCGGACTTGCCGCGCAGCTGGTAGATGGCCGTGGCGATGATGCCGATCAGGCTCAGGATGGAGCCGGCGAGGATGACGGCGTTTCCGTCGATGTCGATGGTGCTCCACCTCCCCTCTGGCTCAGCAGCACGTAGTACGCGGTGATGGTCAAGGCTGCCACCCCGTAGGTCAAGGCGGTGACGTAGCCGCCCCTGCTCTCCCCGGTGAGCCACGCCCCGAGATAGAGCACGGCCCACATCACGGGCAGGCCGACGATCAGGCCGACGCCGAGGCTCATCCACCGGCGTACCAGGGCGCACACCACGGCGATGGACCCGCCGGTGATCCAGACGATGGCCCACACCCACAGCGGGGCGAAGGCCTCGACGGTGGGTAGGCGGTCGGAGTCGCGCACGACGGCGGGCAGGTAGAAGAACCCGCGAGCCGCACTGGACAGTCCGATAAGGCCGAGCATCACCCACCCCGAGCACAAGGCGCGCACAGCCAGCGCGCAGGCGCCGCGCATCACTGGCCCCCGGGGTAGGTGCCGGGCCCGGCGGTGTCCGGCACCACGGTCTCTGCGTCGATGTCATGGCGGCCATAGGGCTGGTCATACACCGACCGGACGGCATCCTGCACCCGGTCCGGCAGCAGGTCCACCACCCCGGACACCGCGGACTGCACCTGCTCACCAATCTGAGCTTGCAGCGCCGCGATCTGTGCCTCCAGCTCGGCGCGTGCCCGTTGCGACACCTCCACGTCCGCATTCGTGGTCGTCGAGTCACTGCCGGGGTTGGTCTTCGCGGCAGCCATCCACGCGATCGCTGTGCCGAGCAACGGTGAGGCGGTGATGCTGTCGATCTGGCCTTCCTCGATCAGGCCGAAGCCGGCGAGGATGAGCAGCGCCAGGCCGACGATGGCGTAGCAGGCGCGGCGGATGAACCATCCCTGAGCCCACTTCGATTCACGCTTCTGTTCGCTCATGATTACTTCCCCTCGTTGATGATGGCACGGAGCTCGTCGGCGTGGGCGATGGCGAGCATCTGCGGCACGGTCGCCGACCCGTACTTCTGCAGGTTCTCGCGGCCCTTGGTGATGAGGTCTTCGATGCCCCAGCCGGTGAAGGTCGGTTCCCCGTCCTTGTGGCCAGATCCGGCGAGCTGCTCAAGCCCAAGGCGTGCGTAGTCAGTCACGGTGTTCTCCTTCGGTGGAGTCGTTGTGTGTGTCGATCCGCCCGGTGCACTGGCGCCTTTGAGCCATGCGGCGGGGTCTTCGTGGCGACCGCCGGTGCGGCCGGGCGATCCCCAGACCTCGAAGTGGAGGTGCGGGCCAGTGGTCTGGCCCTCGTTGCCGGAGACGCCGATCTGCTGGCCGGCCTTGACGGACTGCCCGCGGCGAACCTTGATTCCCGAGTGCTGGACGTGTCCGAAGATGAAGTCCTTGCCGACGCTGGATTGGCAGTCGAGCCAGATCCAGGAGCCGAAGCCGGAGACGGAGCCTTGGGCGCGGTCGGAGCCTTGGACGACGGTGCCGTCGGCGGGCGCGTAGATGGGTGTGCCGACGGGGGCTGCGAAGTCGAGGCCGTTGTGGTGGGTGCCCCAGCGGGGGCCGTAGCCGGAGGACACGGTGTAGGTGTCTGGCTTCATGGGGTGGAAGCGTGCCACGGGGGCGCCTCCTGACGGGAGTAGTCGGGTGCCGAGTGTTTTGCACCGGGCGAGGCGGGTTCGGCGGTCGGTGATGCCGTTGGTTCCGCCGTTGATGGCGCGGGTGACGCCGTCGAGGTTGTCGGCGTCGCACAGGCTGTTGAGCTGTGGACGTGCGACGGTCCAGTACCAGGAGGCGGCGAGGAACCCCCACTTCGGGTTGCTCCGCACGAGCTGTGGCTGGGCCTCGAAGTCGATGGTCGTGTGGCCCTGGGCATTGGCCCAGCGGGTGAAGGCGCGGAAGTTGTTCCGGCCGGTCAACTGGATTGGGCCGGACCCCTTGTAGCGGGGACCGTCACCAGGCTGCGTGTTCCCGAGGTCGGCGCGACCGTTGTACGCGGCACCGGAGGCGATCTCCTCCATGTACTGCAGGCCCACGCTCTCGTGGCCGATCTGCGCGCACCAGTGCGCAGCCCGCAGCGGCGTGTTGATGTTCGCCGCCCGCATGGCGTTCTCCATGCCAGGGAGCATCTCGGTGGCGCGGGCCAGGGGGCAGCCCATCGCGGTGGATAGTGTCTGTGCGTCCATTCGCCCTCCTTTGGGCAGAGAAAAAGCCCCTGTGCGGGGCTATGGGGTCGGATCGGGGAAGGCAGTGATCTTCCGGATCTCTGTCGTGGAACCAGTAACGGTGGTCGGCGAGGTAACGTGTCGACGCACCGCATAGCACCGCAGATTCCGGCCGGGCGTGGTGACCGACACGTCACCAATCGACACGCTGCCGCCCCCGTATCCGGTCTGCACGGCCTCAACAACGATCGCCCACTCACCATCCGGAAGGTCGACTGGCACGGACGTGGACGGCGTCGAGGGCGACAGATCCAGGGGCACGGTTGCCCCGCCGATCTTGCCGACCACGGGTCCGAGCGTGAGATCACTCATCACC
This sequence comes from Corynebacterium sp. AOP40-4SA-5, assembly GCF_052377355.1. Classification (NCBI taxonomy): domain Bacteria; kingdom Bacillati; phylum Actinomycetota; class Actinomycetes; order Mycobacteriales; family Corynebacteriaceae; genus Corynebacterium; species Corynebacterium sp. AOP40-4SA-5. The sequence continues at coordinate 45,002 of NZ_JBQSWS010000010.1, read as the reverse complement.
GGTCACCTCCTCCACACTGTGCACGTCGCCACCATCGGTATCCCAGACGTTGTCGACCGGCAGCGCGGCCTCCGGTGGTGCCCACGGCACTACACCGTCCCACGGCCACAGCGCAGGACGCGCCCGCACCAAAGCCTCCAGGGCAGTCAGCCGGTCGACGACAGCGCGTAGACCACGGACCTGGTTGATCTCGTGCTCATGCTCCGTCGGATACCGCGGATCAGACAGACGCTCATCATTGCCCCGCACGTAGCCGGACATGACCTCATCCCACCACGGCAGGTCCTCCCTGGCGTGCTGATGGGAGGGCATAACCTGCACCACCAGGCTCGCGGTACACACCGCGTCGAGGTCCTCCTGCGTCCACGTCGCAGCCACCGCCACGGCCTCATGCCGCGACAAGTCCACGACCACCGTGGCAGACCGGTGAGTCTCCGGAGCGCCCTCCGGCAAGGTGACGATCGTCGACGCCGTGCCGTCCGACCGACGACCTCGCAAAGCCAGAGACGATCCACCACACCAGTCGACAGTCACCGTCACCCGATCCAGCCACAGTGGTGGGGTCAGCCACTCACCGTCGAAATCCCACCCGGTGGGTGTCGTCGCCGGGTCAGCGACCGCATTACCCCACCCCGGGCCCGGTGGCACAACCTGCACCGACGCGCCCGGCGCCGCCAGCGACAGGGCAGGCACACGCGGATCATCACCCGACCCAGCCAAGTCACCCGTCATCTGGATCAGACCCCGCGTCGACTCCGACGCGGCCGGCAGATCACCAGTGGCGATGTCCTCCGCCTGGGCCGCCGCCTCACGCGCAGCATCCCGGTACCCACGCCCCTCCGTCGCCGCCGACCGGGCATTGCCCGCAGCCGCCTCCGCCGCGACCTTGTGACCCTCGGTGATGCCCGTGGCCTCCGAGACAGCATCACGCACCGTCTGCCCCGCGGTGTCAGCGTGCTGCCCGGCGCGGGTCTCGTGCCCGGCGGCGTTGTCCTCCGACGTCTTCGCGTTCTCCTCGGAGGTCGCTGTGGCCTGACGGTGACCGTCCGCGGCCGTCGAGTGCTCGCCAGCGGTGTCTGCGTGCCCCTTCGCCCGGGACTCGTGCCCAGCCGAGTTCGTCTCGGAGGTCTTGGCGTTCCCCTCGGACATGGCCGCGTTGGCCTCGGATGTAGCGGACGCGCCCGCACTACTCGCCGAGTCGCTAGCCTCACCCGCCGACCGGTCCGCCTCCTGCTCAGAACGAGTTGCCTGCCGGGTGGCCTCCTCCTGATGCGCCAACGCATCTGCCTCGGACTGCACCGCTGTGGCTTCCGCCTCAAGCACACGCTCGGCGGACCCCACCCGATCGGCAGCACGCTCGGACCGATCCGCTTCCCCCTCGGACCGGTCAGCCTGCGCCCGGGACTCCCGTGCGGCAGCCTCCGCACGAGACACCACAATCGGCTCCCACTCGACCTGCTCACCGATAAGGTCCGCCAGATTCCAGCGCTGATCGTCGTCCGGGATGCCGATCTCCCACTGCTGGCCATGAGACACCCCTCCCTCCAGGCGGACGATCACGGGCCCCGGGTCCAGCTCCTCCGTCTCGAAGTGCCCACCAGAGTCCTCCATCTCGATGCGGGCCAGCTCCACCAGCGTCAACGCGGAGCTGTTCATCGCGGGGCGGGCCTGCGTAGCGGAGATCACCACCGCCGTGCCCTGCTGATCAAACGGGGCGCCCTGCACATCCCGCAGGTCACCATACAAAACAGTCATCCCTGCTTCGCCTCCTCTTCAGTCTCGTTGGGCACGACCTCGTCACCCTTGTTCTCCACATCCGTGGAGTGCCTAATCGCGGCCATCATGCTGTAGCGGTAGCCCCCGTCCCACCAGCGCCATGCGCCGGTCCACGTCTCCACGTCGACAGTGCAGCCCGGCTCATCGATCACGACCGGGAAAATCGACAGCAAGGATGATGCTCCCTTCGAGTTGATGATGCCGGTGTCTGACATCGTGGAGGCATCATCAGTGACCGTGTGGTACACCGTGCCGTCCGGCCGGCGGATACGCACCGTCTGCTGGATCATCGCGTTGCCGCCGTAGCCGGTACCCCTCGCCCGGTTCTTCACCATCACCAGCCACGCACCCACACCGTCGAGGACAAGCCGACCCTGATCGTCGATGTAGGTGTTCTTCGCCGGACCGAGTTGCTTGTCGAACGGCATACGGCGAACATTTCCGCCAATGAGGCCCCACTCGGCGTTGATGTTGCGCGACATGTACGCGAAGCCGTACCCAGGTAGGCCGAACAGCAAGTTGATTGAGTTCTCCAGCCCCTCCTGGCCGTTGCGGATCTCGACGGCGGCCTCCTCGACCGGGGCGAACGGGCCACCGGTGACAATCCCCGACAGGGCATTCATGATCGCCCCGCCGATACCACCGACGGTGTCCTGCATCGACCCGGCCAGCCCCGCGCCCAAATCATCCCCAGCCCTACCAAGGGCACTGATGTCCTGAGGCGACCCGTCCCAGCCAGGCTCGTAATGGTCGGGGGAAACACCCATGTCAGTCCTCCTCGTCCAGCGCAGCGCGCAACGCGGCCCGCTGCTCCGGTGACAAGCTCTTCACGTCGACCGTCTGGGGCGTGATCGGCTCCCGGTCCTCCAGCGCCCCGATCCACCGTCCGTCCTGATGTGGTGAGCCCTGACCCCCGAGCGAGTCGTACTTCAGCTGCGGGCCCAGACGCACCGTCCACCTCCACTGCCCCGTGCCCAGCGTCCCAACCATCCGGCCAGTCCTCGGGTCCAAGCTGATACCCGGCGGTAGCTGCTCCGACCATGCCGCGGCGTACTCCGCCCCCGGCACGACCTCGTCGACCTCGCGGTCGTCTTTCCAGTCACGGAAATACTCCACCGACGTGGGCTCCACGTCGTGCAGCTTCACCCCGACCATGTCGAACAGGAACGTGGCAAGCTCATTCATCATCTCCGGGGTGAACTTCATCCCCATCGGATGGAGGAACAACTGCGCCATCGGGTGGTACCCCTCGGGTGCGGGGTGCTCAAACATGAACCGCATCTGCTGATTCGTCACAGTGACATTCCTCCTGAGGGCTACGGTATGGCCGTTTTCACCCGATCAATGGCCGACGACAGGGTTTTCACGCTCCGCTCGAGTGAACGTTCCGGCGATTCACGGAGTCGGGGATCACCCAGCCCGAGGGAGACGTCGTCACCGTCCGGGGTGACGGACACATCCCACTCGGCGACGTAGGTGGCGAAGACGATGCCGTGACTGATGACGCCCGCCTGGTCTCCGGCAAGGTAGTCGCGCCCGAGGACGTATGGCTGACCATCCCCCACGGTGAACTCGGTGCCGACACTCCCCTGTGTGGACTGCAGGCCGGTGAATCCCGCCTGCAAACTCGACAGGCTGAAGCCGTCGCCCGGAGTCACTATCCCGCGGTAGCGGTACGGTCCATGCGCCACCGCCCGGGCCGAACTGCTGTACTGCGCCCAGGCGAACAGCTTGTCCTTGAGCAACTCCCCCTGGACGTGCCCGATGAAAGCGCCCGCAGCGACAGCGAGCGGGGCCAGTGGCGGAAAGAGCATGCCGACACCGGCTCCGATCCCCTGCCACAGAGCGTTCGACCCGGCGGCGATCAGGCTGTTCACGATCTGCGGGGAGCGCCCGCCGACGATCACGTGGGAGTCGGTCGACTTCCGGACGATCAGTCGGTGCTCAGTGCCGTGCATATGGTCGGCTGACCACACGCACCACGCGTGCGGGTTCTCACCGTCGAACCACGAGTCATCGAGGACCAGGGCCTTAGTGGTCTGGTCGCCCGAGATCGTCGCCCGGATACCGCGAATGATATCCGTCGGCTTACCCGTCGACGACGAGTCGAAGGCTCGGGGTTTGACGTCGATCCAGATAGTCGGCTTCGTCAGCGTGACGTGCGACGGTGCGGGCTGCTCGTCACCGGGCAGCCAAAGGTCAAGGGTGACCAGCAGCCCCGCCGCGTCGAGGGTGGACTCGAACGTCTCGCCGGCCATGTTGAACCGCGAGTCGAGCACCGTCCACTCGGTGGTCAGGGACTCGTGGATCGGATTGACCATGATCGGCCAGTCCTCCTCGCGGATCCTCGACCACGTCGACGGTGACCACATGTCCCACAGCGCCAGTAGCGACGACTGGAATTCGCGGGCGAGATTCGCCTGCATGAATTCCTTGACGACCCGGAGGCTGTCACCGAAGCGAATATCGGCATACTTCAGCTGCGCGAGCAACGGAGACCCCGGAGAAGCCCAGAGAGGCAGGTGATTCAGATGCTCGAAAAGGCCCTCGCCGAGGACAGTCACCGACGACACCGTGTCGGTCTGGATCAGCTCCAACTCCGCCAGACGGTACGTCACCCGGTAGTACGGAGTCTCCACGATGATCCAGAACCACTGCGAGAGCAGCGCATTCGGGTCCGTGGCACCGTCACCGTCCGCCATGAGCAGCGTCGGCACCGACGGATGATCCCCCGGCAGGGTCAGGTCCACTGCTCCGGCCGCATTGGCCTTGTCACCGTACGACCCCTGCAGGAATCCCGACAGAGAGCACACCGGCACCATGTGATTGTCCGCCAGCCAGATCGTCCGGGCACCGAGTGCATGCTCGGCCCGGCGCGCAGCCTGCCACGACTCCCAGTCAAAATCGGCAGCCTGCAGAATCTCCGTGTCGGACAGGACGTCCACCATGTCACCACCTCCACATGTGCGAATGCCGTGAGGTCAGCCGACCCACACAGCCGTCGAATCTCCACCGCGCTGTCGAGTGAGCATCCACCGGGGCCGGGAAAAGACGACCCCGCATCCCGCGCCACAGGTCGGGGGCATCCACCCCGTCGACCGTCACGCGAGACGCGAAAGCCGGGTCGGTCTCCAGCACCGCCGTGCGCCCACCGGTATCCGGCAACGCGACCTCCCCGATGCTCGGCGCGGTGACCGAGGCATTTGCCCCGGACCACTGCACGACAGGCCATGCCGGAAGGTCGCCGGCGTTGGCGAGGGTGGAGTCACCGTGGTGAGACACCGTCTCCCCATGCCAGCACCCCTGATACGACGTCACATCGAAATCAACATCCAGCCACGGCAGACGAATAGAATCCGGCGACTGCTCCAGATCAGGCTCCACCGACGTCCGAACAATCGGACACGTCAACGTCCCCCGACCCCGATGCGTCACCCTAAGAATCGACTCCGCCAACGGGGTCACCCCACGCATCAGCAGGGAGAATGTCTCCATCAGGTCGTCGGTCTCCTCACGGTGCAGACGCAGCGACCATGAGGCCTCCATCTGCTCCGTCTTCCACGACACCGGCGACACTCCGACCTGCGAGGTGGTCTGCCGGGCGGTCACCTGGATTGGTGACGCCAGGCCCACCGGGCCCATCAGCACCGCCCCCTTACGCCCCGGTGCGGCGTCAGACAGTGCCCACTGGATCCCCCACCTGTCAGTGAGGGATATCTGCATCGGCTCCGCCACCAGCCACCACCTCCTAGGTCAGCAAGCGCACGCCCGCATCTACTGCGCGACGTGCGGTTTTCATCTTCCGGATGTCCTTCTCGTTGACCTCCACGCGGCCCTCGACAGTGTCGACCCGCTTCTCGAGGATCTGCTGCCCGTCGAGGTTGATCACCAGCGTGATCTCGCCCGCACCGGGCTGACCGTCCTCGGGTGACGGGGCGTCGACCTCGGGGGCGGCGATCACCGGAGCGGACACGTCCGGGGTGGACATGTCGGCCACGTGGGACAGCTCGTCGGCGGCGTCCTTCATGGAGTCCGAGGAGTCCACGAAGTTTTCCATCGCGTCGTCTGTGAAGACGTGCTCCGGGGAATCGGTGAGGTTCACCGCGAGGGCTCCGGGCGGCAGGGTGCCGCCGGAGTCGTACAAGCCGGCGTCCGCGACGAGTGTCTCGGCGCGGCCCATCTTCGTGGCGTACCGATCCGGGAAAGCACTGACCTGCACGCCCTGAGCAACTGCCCCGGGGTCCATCGACTGCCAGTTCGGGAACTTCCGAAGCATCTCGTCGAAGAACATCCCCGCACTGTCGTAGGGGTCCATGCGCTGGGCGACGGTGCCCCACGCCCCGTTGTCACGCTGCTGGAACAGGCCAACACTGTCGTGGTCAGACCCGACGGCGTCGTGCGGGAAGTTCAGCGACTCCGGCACAGCGTGGTTGGCCCACATCTGCAGCGGATCGCCAGCCTCCACCAGAGCGGTGGCGACGCCGATCTTCGCACCGGACGCGGGCAGTCCGTGGTCCTGGGCCGACTGCACGATGCCGTAGACATACCCCTCGGGGCCGCCCTCTGGCTTCTTGTGCCGGTCAGGATCGATGGTGTCCAGGTCCTCGACGAGGGGCTTCGACTGGCCTGTCACTGCAGCAGCCGGATTCGCCATGAAATCGTCCGGCATCTCAGCGGTGACCGAGACATCGTCCGAGGTCGGGGTGGACACGTCCTCCATGACCACACCAGCGCCCGAGACCTCGGCCGCCGTCGTGTCCGTGGCCTCCGTATCCGTCGCCGGGGATCCCGTGTCGCCGTCCTGGTCCTTGCTGTACCAGTCCGGCAGCGGCGCCAGCTCATTCGCCGGGGTGGTCAGCAGCTTCTTCGTCAGGCTATCGCCCATCCCGAAGAAGTCGAAGACCGCGTCAACGCCGTGCTCGAGTGCGGACTTGTCGCCCATCTCCTCAGCGAAGACGTGCTGGGCGACTTGGGTGCCGCCCCGCACAGCCTGCTGCGGGGTGGACCCGCCCTCGGTCGGGTTCCGCAGGATCTTCTCCGCCTCCGCGACGGGTGAGTACCCGACACCGAAGTTGTCGATCATGGCCTTGATGGCCTCGACCTGCTCCCAGTTCAGCACGGCCTCTGGCCGGCCGGTCTCATTCCGGACAATGGACAGCCCATTCGGGATCCAACCGCCCTGGTCACGGAACAGTCCGCTGACCTTGTCACCGACCCATCCCGCACCGCTCTTACCCCACTCGAAGACCATCGAGCCCATCTCCTTGGCAGCGTCGTAGGTCTTCCCCACGAGATTGCCCAGATCCTCGATCCTGTCGAAGACGAAGTCGACGATCTTGTCCTTAGACGAGGACATCGCCTTCGGCGGTATCCCCAGCCACTCCGGCGGAGGCTCACCAATCGCAGAAGCGAACATGTCCTTGATCGGGTTCAACATCTCCTCGAAGATGCCCTTGACCTTGTCCCGGAGGAATCCCTTCTTCTGCTCCGGAGAGGGGCCACCCGCAGCCTCGAAATCGCCATCAGCGCCGATCGCGAGATGGTACTGCGAGTTGAACTGCCCGTCATCCGCGCCAGCAGCGTCAGACGCGCCGTACTTCACGCGAGAGTTCGCGCCACCGGACTCGACGTTGACCGCCGAGTACTTTCCCGCAGCTGACAGGGTGCCGGCCGTGTGACCGTTCTGCCCACCGGATGCCGGTCCACCGGACATACCGATCGACATGCCCTGCCCCAGGCCAGCGACCCACGGCTGCCCCGCGGCGTCGACCGTCTGCCCCTGCCCTGCGGGGAATGCGACAGTGGTCCAGTGTGCGCCAGAGTCGCCGTTGAGGATCACCCCGGCGAGCGCGGACATGTAGCCGGAGCAGTCCGCGCCTGCGGGGAACTGGTTACCCGCGAGGTACGGCTTGCCATCCTGCTGCTTTGCCCACTCGTGACCACGTGCGACCTTGTCCTCCCACGCGGGACGGACCTCACCGCCGTCTTTGTAGGCCGGCAGCAGGGGCCCGTTGTCCGAGGGGTTCCGCTCATCGCGGTACACCTGGCCGTCCTTCATGGTGAAGTTCTCGCCGGACGCCAGGAGGTCACGCATGGCATAGACCGCCCCGTGCCCACCTGCGCGGCGGACCTCATCGGCGGTGAGCATATGCTCCCCATTGGAGCCCCACATCAGCACATCATCCGACGTGCCGGTGCCGGGGCCGGAGATCCGACCACCAGTCGCATGCTCCGGAATCTTCGAGAGTGGGTCCGCCTCATTCAGCCCCGGAATGAATCCAGCGATGGTATTCCACGCCTTCAAAATTCCGTCGTTGTAGACGGTGCCGATCATGAAGTTGATCGGCTTAGCGAGGATGCCGCGCAGCTTCTCCCACACGCCCTTGATGCCGTCAACGACGGTGCCGAAGAAATCCCGGACCTTCTGCAGCCCCGTCTTCAGCGCGTCGAACGCGGGAGAAATGACATTGTCGTAGATAGCCCGGATGCCACTACCCATGTCATCCCACCGGTCACTGATCCAACCAAGCACCGGAGATACGACGTTGTCCCACAATGCCTGCAGCGCATTACCGACAGCATCCCACGCAGGCTTGATGATGTTGTTCCACGCCGCCTGGATCGCGTTCGAGAGGTTATCCCAACCCTGCTTGATGAAATCGAAGACGGGCTTCAGCACCGTATTCCACAGCCAATTCGCCGCCGCAGATACGGCATCCCACGCGGGCTTGATGATCGAATTCCACGCCCACTGAATAGCCGTGGACAGTGCCTCCCATGCGGTACTGATAAATCCGAATATGGGCTGCAGCACTGAGTTCCACAACCACGATATAACCGTGCTAATGGTGTCCCATGCACGCTTGATGACATTCTCCCAGTACCACTGTATCCCCGTGGAAAGAACCTCCCACGCGGACCCAATGAAACCGAAGATCGGCTGCAGGACACTCTCCCAAAGCCAAGATGCGCCGGTCTTAATCCCGTCCCAGACCGACGAAATAACATCGCCCATCCACTGGAAAACCGGGGTGAACGTGTCTTTAAGCCATGTCCACGCTGTCGACAGGACATCCATGAAGCCCTGCCAGATTTTCTGCCCCGTCTCCGTCTTCGTGAAGAACCACGTCAGGCCAGCGACCAGACCAGCAATCGCGGTGACGATCAGGCCGATCACATTCGCCTTCATCGCCGCATTCATCGCCTTGATGCCGCCCGTTGACAGGGCCGTCGCAGTAGCAAACGTCTTCTGCCCGAGCGTGATTGCCGCGACAGCGCCACGCCACGTGACGAACGCCGCGGCAGCAATTCCAACCGCAGTCGCCAGCCCCTTGACCAGGCCCTGATTATCCTCAACCCAGCCGATGAAATCCTCGAGCTTCTGTGCCCCGGACTCAAGAGCCGGGATCAGCGCATCGACCAGCTTCGTCGCAATCGGCTGTAGAGCCGTCTCGCCCTTCTGCTTGAGCAGCTGGAAAGACTCGCCCATCGTCCGGGTCTCCTCGGACACCCCGAGGATCGTGTCTGTCGTAGCTCCTGTCGCCGCCATGAAATCATCGACCGACAGGGTGCCGCTCTTCACCGCATCCACGAACTGTGCGGCACCACGGGTGCCGAACAGATCCGTCGCCAGATTCATCGCAGCAGCCTCATCACCGGACTCGATGAAGCTGTCGATCTCGGTGATCGTCTCCTTCAGCGCCTCCGGAGCATCCCGGCCCTCGTCGGCAAAGGTGGACATCGCCCGCGAGAGACGCTGCAGCGTGCCGTCGGCATCCAGGCCGGCCTTGTCCATCTGTCCGACCAGAGCCGCGGAATCCTGCATCGTGAAGCCGAATCCTCGGAGCTGGGGCCCCGCCTTTGCTGCACTGTTCGCCAGATCGGTGACGGTCAGCCCGGTGGCCTGCGACACCTGGAACAGCTCATCGAGCGCGTCCGGCATGTCCGCAGCTTCGATGCCGAAGCCGTTCATCGCCTGCGACACGGCGTTGATATCCGCGTCGACGCCCATGTTCGATAGGGCGACCATCTGCCCGGTCATCGTCTCCAGCGGCTCGTCCGTCAGTCCCAGGCGGGTATTGAGGTCTGCGAGGGTCTCGGAGATCTGCGACATGCCGCCATCCATCGCAGGGACGGTGTCCATCACGCTCAGCGCAGAGTCCTTCAGTCCCTCAAACGCCTCGCCGGTGGCACCAGTACCCGTACGGATCGTGCGGAACGCCTCATCGAAATCCGTGCCAAGCTTCACCAGAGCGCCAGCCGCCCCCAAAGCCATGCCGCCGATAGCCAGCGCCGCGCCATCCAGAGCCTTGCTGAACTTCTTCGACTGCTCCTCAGCCGCAGCCATCGACTTCGAGGACTCATCCACCGCAGAGGTGGACTCCTTCTGCGCCTTCGCCAGCTCGCCCTGAGCGGTCTCCAGATCAGCAGACGCCTTCTCCGCAGCACCATCAGCACGAGCCTGGTCGCGACGTGCCTTCTCCAGATCATTCGTCGCCTTGACGATCTGGGAGGACTTCGCGTCGCCCTTGTCCATGATCTCAGCAAGCTTCGTCTCCGCCAGCCGAGTCTTATCCGCCGCATCCGCAGCCTTATCCCTGGCGGCGACCTGCTTCTTCGACGCGGACTCGACAGCCTTCGACGCCTTGTCGACACCATCCTGCATCGACTTGGCGATAGCCCCGGACGACTTCTTCGCTGCCTTCTCCGACGGGCCCACCAGGGCCTTGTTCAGCTGCCCGGTCACCCCCTTCAGCGAGACAGTGACCGGCAGGACAGCATATCCAGACGCCTCAGCCATCGAGCACCTCCTACGTCTTCTTCCGCAGCCCCATCAGGTAGTTCACCGCGGCCTGTTCATCACCGGCATCCACCCGCCCGGTGCGTTTCGTCTTGCCGTCCTCGTCCCACGGAGTTGCCTGCTTCTTCGGCATCGTGGGCTTCTTCTTCACCCCCTGGGCGCCAAGCACGGTCTCCACGCGCTGCAGGAGGTAGGCGACGTGCCACATCAGGGAGTGGTCCATCGTCCACACGTGCCCGTCGTTCATCTCCCGGTGCAGGGCCGATCCCTCGGGCAGTCCCCGGATCAGGGCCATCAGCCTTCGGGTCGTGACCTCGCCACGCCAATACTCGGCGACGATGTCGCGACCGTAGTGGGCGTCGAGGGAGGCTTCTACCGCCTCCGGGTGTTCCGCGAGGACCGCTGGGTAGGGTTTCGGCGGACCTCCTTGTTGTGCTCACTCAGCGCCATGTTCAGCGCCTCGAACGGGTCGACATTCGCTTCATCGCACATGGTGCGGAAGTCATCGGACTGATCACCGAGGTACTGCTCGATGACGGCGTCCTCGCCCTCGAACGGGGTCAACACCTCGTCCTCGACGTCTGCCTGGATTTCGGCGAGACGCTCCCGGTGGGATCGCGGCGCGAGCTCCTGGGCGACGATCCAGAATTCGGTTTCGTCGAATTTGGCGAGGAACTTGTCGTCCTTGCCGAGCACCTCGCGGCGCTTTTCGAGCATCTTGGAAAGATCAACAGCCATGGCAGGTCTCCTTAAGAAAGTTGGTGTGGCAGGTCTACTTACGGGGGGTGTGAAAGTTGAGGGGGTGAGGGAGAGACCTGCCGAGGATCCCCCACCCCACCCCTGGGGCTATTCGCCGGAGTCGGCGGTCTCCAGCGCCGCAACACGCGACACCAGAACATCCAGCGCCGACTGAGACGCCAGTGCGCTCACGTCGGGAATCTCCGACTTGTCGGCCTTTCCGGAGACGTCCGGGATGTCACTGGAGGACGCGAGCCCCTCGACTGCGGAGTCGATGGCGGACTGCGTCACGAATCCAGACACATCCGGGATTGCCGACGGGTCGGCCTTTCCGTCGGCGGTGCGCTGGGCGGCATCGGCAGCAGACTGAGCTGTAGCGATCCCGTGATCCATGTGTCGGAAATTCGCCGCGGAGGTGGGCGTTCCGCCCTCCTCCCCATTGCGCCAGTTGATCTTCTCGTAGTCAGCCATCAGGCCTCCTCACTCGGGTCGGTCGGATACAGGTCAGGGCCGGGGTAGGACTGCTCCCCCGGCCACGTCATTCCCCCTCGGCCCCACCAGGGGCCTCGCCACCATCAGCCGGGGCATCACTCGCCGGGGTGGACCAGTCACCCAAGTCCTTCACGCCCCCACCCTCGAGGATGGTTCCGGAGGTGCCGGGCTTCCAGCCCTCCTTGAACTCTCGGGCGATGGCGAAGCCAGCCTCCGCGTCGAAGTTGGTCTTGAACGTCAACTCGTAGCCGACCAGTTCCGTCTTCGTGTAGGTGACGTCGCCACGCTCCACGACCGACGCTGCAGGGAGCAGGAAACGGCGTGCCTTCTGCCCGTCGATGAGGTCGAAGCCGAGGCAGAACCGGAAGTCCTCCGGCAGCTCCGCGCCCTGCTCGAAGCGAGTAACCCCGGAGGTGGTGTCGAAGGTCATGTCCTCCTCGGCCACGCCGTAGTACAGGGCGGTCGCCAGGCCACCGAGGGACCACAGCGTCGCGGTGAACTGCACCTCCTCCGAGGTGATCTGACCGCGCTGCGGGCCGACGGCCTGCCACGGGGTCCAGTCCTCGCGCTCCTGGTTCAGGGACTCTCCCACACCGCCGTCGCCGATCCATCCGAGGTCCACCCACGGGACCTCGTAGTCGGCCATGTTCTCCGGCAGTGCCGTGCCGTGCGGGGCATAGGACAGTGCGCCGGTCACGCCGAGGGTGATCAGCGCGGTTTCGTAGTTCGGTGCGGTGAGGTCGATCTCACGTTCAGCCATGATTTCCTCCTATGGAAATGGGTGAACCCCGCGGCCGGGGAGGCTCACGGGGTTCGGAAGTTTGGTTAGGGTTATCTGCGTGGGGTCGCGACCTGCACTGTCGTCGCGCCGAGGAAGCACCCCAGGTCCCGGTCTCGGACGATGTCCGGGCCGGACGCGGGGGTGATCAGTAAGCCATGGGGTCGGGTGGGGTCGATCAGGCACGCGTCGACACGAGTCACGATCCGACGAGCGGTCGGCTCATCGACGGCATACACGGTGACGAGTACCTGCTCCCGCGACCACGGCACCGACGAGCGCGGCGTGCCAGCCGATATCACCGTCACCACCGGGCCGTCATCGACCGTCCACGAGTCCGGCAGCTCCGATACGACACGGAGATCAGGGAATGCAGACCGCAGCGCCGTCCGCACCATCAGGGGCGCGTCCTGCTGCACGAGCATCAGCCACCCCCGTACGGATTGACGTCCAGGCCCTGCTGCGCCGCCGACCGCTTAAGGTCACCGTGCCTCGCTTCGATCGCCGCACCATTCGGCTCAGTGATCGCCACGAGCAGCACGGGCCGCCCCGACCGGTTTCGCTCCACGCGGACACCGGTCGAGTACTGCCGCGGTACGCCTGCCTGGATCCGCTTCCCCAGCTTCGGGAGGTCCGCCTCCGCTTTGTCGAAAGCAGCTTCAGCGAATCCCGGCGGCAGCCGGCTGATACGAATGCCGTTCTTCTTCGCCATCAGCCCTCACCCCTCACAGCATCGAACACGGACGACGGCCGGTGCCGGGACAAGACGGGCCGACGATGCATGCCGGGGTCCCACGCGGCCACGCGCACCTGGTACCGCAGGCCACGGATCGTGACATCGTCTCCGTCCGCAGGGCCATCCGAGGACGAGCACCAGACGCGTAGGACACGGATGCTGCCGTCCTTATCCGCGTCCGACAGCTCATCCGCCGAGACCTGCTGCACGGATTTCACCCGCACCGTCCGGTCCGGCGGGGTGGGCAGGCGGTTGCCGTCATCATCAACGCCCCGCGACTGCGGGTGGATCGTGATCTGCTCACTCACGGCAGCCTCCGCTCCGGCCACCGCGGCGGTCGAGGGAACCATCCTCTGGGGATGGCCCCGGCCGGCAGCCCGAGATCGGCGCGCTGCTGATCGGTCAAGGTCACCCCGCCCCACGACACGGACTCAACATCCGCGAACGTGACACTGTCGGACTCCTGCATCGTCGTCGACGACGCCGACCGCATGCCCGCATTGATTCCCACCAGGATCGGGGCGGCGACCATCTCCCGGACCACGCGCTCATAGGTCGCCCGGAACCACGGCCTCGACAGTGATGTGTCGAGGTCCATTCCCGCCCGGCCGAACTCCTCATCGATCCGGGCTTTGGCATCCTCGATCAGATAGCCGGCCCTGGTCTTCTCTGCGGGGTCGAGGTCACGGGGTAGCCGCTTCTCGACGTCATCGACGGTGACCATTGGAGCCTCCTACGCAGTAGCGGCGATGATGTCCTGCTTGCTCATGCCCTTGGTCTGGATGCCCTGCTTCTCGGCGAAGGCCTTCCAGGTGTCGAGGGAAGCGGTCCGGGCCGGGCGCTTGTCCTCGTCGCCGTCGTCCTCGGAAGACGACTCGGCGGCCGGGGCCTCCGCGGCGCTTTCGTCCCCGGCGGCTGGGGCCGCCTTGCGCTTTCGGGTAGGTCGGGCCACTGCTCCGGTACGGGTCAGCCACGCGGCGACATCATCGTCCACATCGACCTCATCGCCCGGCACGTAGCGCTCCTCGCCCGGATTCCATGCCCGGGCCAACGTGACCCGCGGCATCAGGAGATCCCGGTGATCTTCAGAACGGACTTCGGGCTGTCCACGGCGATGGCACGCTTACGGACCAGGTCCGAGCGCCACGACATCGTCGGGCCACCGATCTGAGACTCACCACCCTCCGAGTACATCGGGGTGGCGGTCAGCGGCATGGTGTCGGACTTGAAACCGGCAGCGCCGGCCTCGAAGACGTACGCGGCGTCCTTCGCGATCAGGCGAGACGTGGCGACCTGCAGCTGCCCGAAAAGCTGTGTGGTCGTCAGGCCCTTGAACACGGGGTTCTCGTTGGCCATGTTGCCGATGTAGTACTTCTGCACCTGCTCGTTACGCAGCAGCTTCGTCAGCGACTGCGGGTGCAGCAAGATGGTGTTCGGGTCGTAGTCGAAGACGCGGGTCTCATCACCGTCCTCGTGAGCGCCCTGCACCAGTTCGATGGCGTCAAGGACGTCCTTGTCCGGGGCGCCACCAGTCCACGGCGCGGACGCCTGCAGTTCCGGGACACCAGCAGACTCGAAGACTCCGGTGACGGCCTTGATGCCGTGGCGGATCATCGTCTTCTGCAGGGCCGTGATCGACTTGTTGACCACGTCGACCTTGTTCTCGTTGCGCTGCTCCCAGGAGACGCGGATGGCCTCACCGGTCTTGATGCCGAACGCGGCCTTCAGCTCACCGTACTCCGGGGTGGAGACCGGGATCTCGCCGTACTCGGCGATCTCCTCAGCATCGTCGGCGAGGTACTCGCCGGCGGCCTCACGGAACGCGACGGTGCCCTTGTTCGACTCGGCCTGGCGGAAGAACAGGTCTTCCATGAATGCGCCATCGAGGTTGTCCACGATGCGCTGCGGGATGAAGAGGGGGTCACTCATCATCTCGTCGACGGTGACTTCAACCCCGTCATATGCGCTGGTAATCAGCTGCGACATTGTCCCTCCTAAAGGGGGTTAAGTGGGCATGAGAAAACCCCCATCCCCTCACGAGGAGGAGTGGGGGTCATGCCAGAGTTGTTGCCTTGTCAGGCGGGGTAGAGATCATCCCCGGGGTAGGTGTTCACCCCGGGGAATCTCATTCCCCCTCGGCCCCGCCACCGGTTGCGGCGGCAGGGGTGATGAGGGTGGTCTTCACTCGACCGGAATCACCGTCGCGGGCGGCCATGCCGACCAGGAGGGTGCCGGAGGTGGAGACCTTGCCGTCAGCGGCGGCGTAGAGCGGGGTGCCCTGCGCGATGTTGTCAGCGTCTCCGTCGACCTCGATCGGGACGGTCGCCGGGCCGATGAAAACGCCGACGGTCGGTGGGTTGCCGATGTACAGGCTGTTCGGCTGCGGCTCCGACGGCACGTGCGCGTCAGAGACGACAGCGCCGAAAACGGGGCCAGATGCACTGGCGTGGGCAGCGCCGTCACCATCGACAGTGACGAGACGGAACTTGCTGACATTCTCCTTCACCCGAAAAGTGATCGGGCCGGAGCGGAAAGTAGGGGTTGCCATTGGGGCCTCCTAGTAGACGTTCGGGGCAGACAGGAGACGGGCCTTGTCCAGTTTCGCAGCGAGATCGCCGGAGCTGTTGCTCGTCGAGTCCTCGTTGTCCTGGCCGTGGCCCACCTCCCCGCGGGGAATAGTGTTCTTCGGAATCGACCCGTACAGATCACGGGCCGACACGGGGTCCTTCTCCATCGCGGCAATGACCTTCGACCGGCGAGCGACGTTCACACGGCCCTCTGCGATCCACTGGTCAACCTCCGCAACACGGGCAGCGGCGTCGGCCTGGTTCTTGGCTTCCCAGCCGAGCTTCGCCGCAGCCTGCAGGTCGTTGTAGGTATCGCGGTCGAGGACCACACGACCAGGATCACCCGCAGGCTCCTGCGGGGCAGGGTCTTCCTCCTCGTCACCGGCAGCGGCCTTCACCGTGACGACGACGGGAATGTCCACCGGGGCATCATTACCGGCCACAGTGACGGTCAACTCCACCTCATCGTCGGGCTCAGCACCAGCAGGTGCCGTGACACTCAGAGATCCGGTCACCTCGTCGACCTCCGCGGTCCAGCCATCCGGGGCGTCACCAACAGTGAAGGTCAGCCCCTGCGGAACCTCCTCCACCGGGGCGAGTGTCGCCTTACCGGTCGGCACCACCGTGGTGCCCTCCGGATACGTGACGTCGACGGTACTAGTGACCGTGACCTCTTCATTCAGGACCACGCGGGCGAAAGCAGCCTTCACCTGATCCTCGGACAGACCCATCTCCTGGGCCAGATCAGCAAGAGCGGACATGCCGCCCTCCTTCCTGTCGTGCCCCTCAGGGCGGTTGACTGTAGGTGTCGGGGCAGCCCGACGACCCTGATATCGGAACTGGGCGGTGACAACGGGGCGACCGTGGCGAGCCTCGACCGTCCGGCCGTCCTCAACGACGTCCGCCAGTCCGGCTTCCACAGCCTCCTCAGCGGAGAACCACGTCTCGGCCTTCATGCGCTCCCGCCACTCGCCAGCATCGCCCCCGGCCTTGTCGGCGTAGATGCCGGCTAAATTGGCAGAGATCCGGTCGAGGTCCGCGATCGCCTTAGTCATGTCCTCGGCGTTACCTCCGACGAAGCTCATCGCCTCGTGGATCATCACCTCTGCCGTGGGGCGCATGACCACCCGGTCAGCACCACCAACAGCGATGAAGCTGGCGGCTGATGCAGCCAGGCCCTCCACCACCGCGGTGACCGTGCCCTTATGGGAGCGCAGCGCGTTCATGATCGCGAGCCCCTCATACACGTCACCACCGGGGCTATTCACCCGCAGGGTGAGGTCTGCACCATCCAGGTCGTGAATCTCACGCACCACAGACGACGCCTGCACGTCCCACCCGATCTCACCGTAGATCAGCAGATCAGCCATCGCTGACCACCTCCTCCCCCGGCGGTTCACCGGGTGTTGATTCGATGAGCTTGTCCAGACCGGTCGCTATCAGCGCTTGATCCTTCGACATGCCCAACTCCATCAGAGACTTCGCCGCATCCACGAGCTGGGCGAGCTCCGCCGGCTCGGCGTGCTTCGCCTTGTCCTCCGGCGCCGTAATAGACCCGTCTGCCTCCGCTTCCTGCCGCGGACGCTTCCCCGGCAGGCTGTAGCGGCGACGGATCTCCTCTTCGAGATCCCGGTCCGGCTGGATCACCTTGTCGCGCACGAGCGTGGCCAGAGCTTCCGCCGCCAGTTCCTTCTTCGACGCGATAGGGTCGAACACGATCCGCGGGCACAGACCGTCATAGTCCGGGAACGCCACATCCACGAGGTCCTCGACGATGTGCTGCGTGGCGGTGTCGGCGATCCACTCGGCGATGGTCTGCAGCGACTGGATGAACAGGTCCGACTGCGTCTCCGCCAAGGCGTAGCTGCCGCCCTTGCCCTCCAAGTTCAGGAAGTGCGCCAGCACCGCCCTCGCCATCATGCTGTCGTGGTACGCGATCGCCTCACGCGGCGACACCAGCTGGCCAGACACGCCCACCAGCGTCAGCTTCGCCTTCGCCGGCACCGCCGCACCAGCCGCAGCGCCAGCACGAACCTTCTGCGCCAGCTCCTGCCCGTACTGCAAATCTTTCTGCGGGTCCTGGGCCAACTCACTGCCCTCATACACGGGCACGCCCATGCCGTTGCGATCCAGCACGTCAGCCTCGAGCATCAGGAACCGGTCGCGCAGCTTCCAATGCTTGAACGCCGGGCGTAACACACTCGACCCCGTCCACGTCGAATCCTTAGGATCATGGACGTACGCCACCAGACGAGACACCGGGATCGTCGACGCATGTGCAGACTTTCCACCAGGCGTGGTCACTGCGGACTGCTCAATCGACTCGAGTCCTCCGTCGGCCGCCACGTTGATCCGCCTGATCGACCCCGGGCGCCGCGGGGCGAGCTTCACCAGATGCTCACGACCATCCGACCCCGGCGCGTACACCTGCTCGAAAAACGCATACCCGAACTGCAGGGCCAACAGTGCGGTGTGCAGGTGCTCATGCCATGCCACGCGGCCACGACGCCGCGCCACCGGCGCATCTTGGTCCTCACCCAACACAGGCAGTCGAAGATCCTCCGACACATGCCGGACAACCTCCTTATCCGCCCCGTTCGGGTCCAAACGCCACGATGCCCGCTTGATCGGCAGAGACACCGCATTCAGCACCGACGTGACCTGGGAATCCTCCCGGCCCATCTTCGCGAACACTCGTGCCGAGTGTGGGAACCGCAGTTCCCAGTTATCCTCCGACGTGCCACCGACCGGGACGGTCAACGCATGACCAATCTCCCTCGGCTTCCCCGTGATCTCAGCCATCGGACCACCTCCTTAAAACGCCATCGTCGCCATCGCCGGGGCCGCCGGAACGATCTCCGGCCTGCCCACGAACTTCGTCTTCCGTTTCACATCCGGTGCCTGCTCCGGGATCGCGTACTCAACCAGCCCCCACACTGCGAACGTTGCCGCGACAAGCTCACACACAACCCCGCCCTTGCGGGTCAGTGCCCGGCCGCCCTCGCCACCACCGCGGAACGCGGCGACCTCCAGAGCCTCCACCCACCGCGGGGAATCGTCGTGGCTGATCTTCCCCTCATGCACCAGTCGCATGAACAGCTCTGTCGCTGCCGACACCTGCGGCCACGACAACTCCTCCGGCTCCACGCCCAGCTTCGTCAGCGGGTCTATCAGCGTTGACGCCGGGCCTTTCGGGTCCAGGACCACCGCCACCGGATCATTCATCTCCACCGTCTTCACGACAGAGGAAACGACATCAACACGGTCGAACTCCCGGGCCGGATTCAACGACAGGTGAACACCACCGTCCGCCCTGGACAGGGCAGCGACCACGCCGACACGCAACCCATCCGGGGTAACGTCCGCTGCCAGGCACGAATCACCCGACAGCTTCGGAGCCGCATCAGCCAGTGCCTCCCACCGCTCCAGGTCAATGATCGTCTCCGCGGCACTGTCACCAATGGCGAACCAGTCACCCCACCCCAGCACCTCGACATGGAATCCCTTCGGGGTGAGCTTCGTCTTCAACGACCGGATCTTCTTCTCCGTCGCCACGACCCCGTACGACGGGTTCCCCAGCTTCCAGGTCTCCGGGTCGTCCGGGTCCAGGCCGTCCGGGGCACGGAACTCCGAATACAGCATCCCGTCAGTCTCGCCATCCAAGGCACGCTTCCGCACCCTCGACAACTCCACGCCCTTCACCTGCTTCTCCGCGTTCACCGCCGAGGAGGTGTAGTACGTCTGCGGATCCTGCGCCGCCAACTGGATCGGTGTGATCGCGTCCAGCTCGCCGGCCTCGAGGTTGTACGCCTCATCCAGGAGAAGCAGGTCAATCTCGTCGAAGCCACGGCCAGCGTCCGCCGAGCGAGTGGTGAACTGGATCTTTCCACCGTCGCCGGTCTCCATCTCAGCTTCACCGGCGCTCGCGGTGTTCCGGCCGCCGTTCTTCGCTTCCAGCTTCCGCGCCGCCCACGCCCGGTTCTTGATCCGCTTCCACAGTCGGTTCCGGATCGACTTCGCCGTCTTCCACTGGTGGGCCGTGAAGATGATCTTGTTGTGCAGGATGAAGAACCGGTACAGGATGATCACCTCGAGGATGAGGCTCTTGCCGTTCTGCCGCGGGCAGATCAGCACCACATCCTGATGCAGCCACCGACCATCCTCATCCGTCGACAGCGCCAGGTGCACCTGCTCCCGCTGCCACGGCATCAGCTTCAACCCGAACCGGCGAGCAAGCTCAATCGCCTTATCCCCATGCGTCCGATCCCCCACCCCGGCGGTGAACTGAACCTCCGGAGACTGCCTGCCCTCCAGCGTCGGGAACTCACGATCTACAATCTCCCGGAACACCTCATCATCAGAGGCCGGCGAACCCGTCCTCTCCACCACCTGAGACATCGCCCTGCCTCCTCTGAATCTCCGTCAGCAAATGCCGGAACGTCGTCGCCAACTGCCGAACCTCAGACACCGCAGTATCCAACTTCAGGACGTACTCCCCGCCGTCCTCATTGAAGATGCGCGTCCACGAATCCACATCCCCACTCACGACCTTGTGCAACCGATCCAGCCTGTCCTTCGACCTACACGCCTCGACGATCAGATCCGTCGTCGCCACGTCATCCGAATCCCGGTGAAGGTCGGAGTACAGAGCGCGACCACCTGCATTGAAGTCGTCGCCGCCTTCCCAGCTCACAGTCCCAATCACCTCCCAGGTGAATGCATAAAATTCATGACCCTGAATAAAATCCTGACTGATGGGGGGTGCCGGGGTGAGTCATGAAGGGCACCCTGCCAAGATTTTCAGGGTTCATTCATTCGTGCGGGTCGTCTCATCCCCATGTGAAGGCGGTTCCGGTTGGGGTGCTGTCCGCCTGGGGGCCGGGTCTCTCGTTGGTGGGTTGTGTTCCGGGGCGTCGGTGTTCTTGGCCGTCTTTGCGTTGTCTGTTGCATCGTCGGTGGAGGAGTCTGTCTGCGTCTCCGGGGCCGTGGTGTTTGAGGTCCGCAGAGTGATCGGCTTCGAGGGGTGCGTGGTCGAAGTTCTGGGCGGGTGTTTTGTACATGGGTTGTCCGCACCAGTCGCAGGGGGCGCCGTCGGTGTGGTTGTGGAGCAGTCGGCGGCGGATGGTTTGGTGTCGGTGTCCGTAGCCACGTTCGGTGGTGTTCTTGGGCTTGGCTTGTTGGTCGTACCACTTGGCTGCGACGGGTAGGAGTCGTGGTGGGCGTTGGGTCTTTACCCTGTGCATCACTGTCTCCTTGCCGGGGTCGATGACGATCACCTCGGCTCCGTCGTCCTGGTATTGGTCGATGGTGGACTGTGCGGGTGTGGAGTTGATGACCAGAACGTCTACTTCCTGGGCGTGCTTCTGGGCCTCGCGTATCGCCGCGTCGCGTGCCGCCTTGGTCACCTTCTTCACGATGGCTGTGTGCTCGTGGTTTGCGGGGTCGAGGCCAGTGAGAGCATTGGCAAGTTGATCGAAGTCCACGAGGATGTCGCCAGGTTTCATGTTCTCCCGGCACCAGGTGCTCTTGCCAGCTGCAGGCTAAGGTGGGCCGATCACGATCTTCAATGTCATCGGCCCACCCACCTCCTCCTATGCCGCAAGCGGCGGCCTCTGCATGATCGTTCGATACTTCTCATCGGACAGTGTCTGCCGGTCTGAGAGCGGGTACCCTTTCCGCTTCTCGTAGCTGATCCTCGCTGCTGCCTGAGAGCAGGCACGACATGATCGACCATGCTGTTTGGGGTTGAGGTTCGGCATAATCAGTTCGTGCCCTTGAGGGCAGTGGGTCTTCACCGTCTGGTGGTGAGTCCCATGTGTGACACGGTCGTCCATGTTCTCTGACCGCGTTCCGTACTGAAGGTTCCCGACTCGGTTGTTCGTCGGATCACCATCTATGTGCCGGACCTCCATACCCTCCGGGCAGGGACCGACGCACGCGGCCATGACGAGGCGATGGACGCGGTCTGAGTCCTTGCTCCCGTCTCTGCATAGGTGGACCCACAGGTGGCCGGTAGGCATCGGGAGTTGGGCGATTGTTCTCCCTTTGCTCTTTCTGGTCCGCCCTGATCCCGCATAGACGATGCGGTCGAGGCTCCGCACGTTACCGTGGTCGCTGACCTCGTAGAGTCCCTCCCACCCCACAACGGGCTTCCATGTCTCTGCGGTCGTGCTAGTGTCTGCCATGTCGTGCGCTCCAATCGCATGACTGGACCCCCGGCCTGTTAGCGCAGTCCGGGGGTCATCTGTTTGAAGTTAAGCGCGTCAGCGGGATTCGAACCCGCCTGGCCGCTGTTGCGGCGGGCCCTCCGGCATGGGGCTGACGCTGCCCCTGCGTCCAGGGGCGAATAAGCCCGACCATTCCGCGAGGAAGGACGGGAGCAATGTCTCCACTCTGCGACCGTTCGCTACGCGTGGGTCTGCTGCACGTTTAGGTGACAGTTGTTAGTCACGCCGCGAGGGCGACGTCCGTGGTCATGATGGCCTCGAATTCGATCGGGGTCAAACGTCCCAGACGGGCCTGCCGTCGTCGGCGGTGATAGGTCCTCTCGATCCAGGTCACGATCGCGATCCTCAGTTGCTCACGCGTGATCCAGGAACGCCGATCAAGGAGGTTCTTCTGCAGGAGAGAGAAGAACGATTCCATCGCAGCATTGTCGCCGCTCGAACCCACCCTGCCCATAGAACCGACCATGCCGTGGACTGCGCACGAGCATTCGCGACGCTCGCTGTACCCTTCCCCCGACACAGGACAGGTGCCGCCGATGGACCAGAACGGAGCCGAGATGATTCGTCGGCAGTGCGTCTCACGCTCTTCGTGGTGAGATTTGTTCGAGACAGAATAAGGGTGTCGCACCGTTCCTGTCCGGTCCCCTCGGTAGACTCACCCCTATGACCACGACCACCGGGACGGCTCCCGGTTCACCTCTGACGAAAGCTCGTGGTGGTGCGGTTTTCCAGCACCACGAGTCGGTTCGATCTGCGAAGGTGAACTCATGAAGGCATACAATGCGAACCTGTTGGACCTGCTATCACGTTCTGGCACACAGTTCATCGTCCCGATCTATCAGCGTGTCTACTCGTGGGGAGAATCTGAGTGCAGTCGGCTCTGCTCCGACGTCCTCCATGCCGGGCGCAGCGTGAGCCTCGACAGTCACTTCACGGGCTCGGTCGTCTACGTGGAGCGCGATCAGGGTACGCGGAGCACAACCGAGCCAGATCTTCTCATCGATGGCCAGCAGCGGGTCACTACGATCATGCTGCTCTTGGCTGCGCTCGCTGAACGGCTTGAATTGCAACCGGAAGGCGAACGCGAACCTGTTGAAGGTTTCTCTCCGCGCAAGATCCGCAACCGCTACCTGATAAACGACGATGAAGACGGAGAACGCCGCTATAAGCTGGTACTTTCTCGATCTGACAGAGAAGCCCTGAAAGCTGTTATAGACCGCACTCCACTGCCGGATTCGTCGACCTCGCGGGTCCTCGATAATATCGCCTATTTCCGCGAGCTTCTGGAGTCCGACGGAGTGGATCTGGTCGATATCTGCAACGGTCTCAAGAAGCTGGAAATCGTTGACGTCAGCCTCAGCCGCGGCAAGGACGACCCGCAACTGGTGTTCGAGACGATGAACTCGACGGGCAAGAAGCTGTCCCAGGCAGATCTCATCCGCAACTTCGTGCTGATGGACGTGCTTCCACGTGAGCAGTCAGCGCTCTACGAGCAGTATTGGTTCCCTATGGAGCAGCGATTCACCCATACTGACGACGGACGTTTCGACGATTTTGTACGTCACTATCTCACCTACCGAACGCGAGACCGCACGCTGCGCAAGGGAGAGCTCTACGAAGCCTTCAAGGAGTTCGCTCTCGGTCGAGAGAAAGAAGGCGGAACCCGTCGGGAACTCGTCGAAGATCTCCACCGGCACGCTGGCTACTACGCTGCCTTCGCGCTCGGCGGGGAGGCACGACCCCGTCTCGCGCGGGCTTTTCGTGACCTGGACCAGCTGCGGGCTACAGTCGTGCATCCGTTCCTGTTGCAGGTTTACGCAGACCTCGAGAACGGAGTGATCGACGAGGATAAGGTGCTGCAGATCGTGGCGATGGCAACTTCCTACATTCTCCGACGTGCCGTCTGCCAGATCCCCACGAACACACTCAGAGGAACCTTTGCTCAGCTTGGAACAACAATTAGTGAAACGGACTACGTGGAGAGCATCGCGGCACGCTTCCTCACCCTCACTGCCTCGCAGCGGTTCCCGCGAGATGAAGAATTTGCGGCCTCTCTGCGCACTGCAGATCTGTACCACTTCCCCCGCACCGCGTTCTTGCTGCGCTCCTTGGAGAATGAAGGACGAAAGGAGCCAATCTCAGTCGCTGAGTACACGATCGAGCACATTATGCCGCAGAACGAGAATCTCTCCGCTGCCTGGCGCCAGGACCTCGGTGAGGACTGGCAGCGAGTTCACGAGCAGTTCCTCCACACGCTCGGGAACCTGACACTTACGGGGTACAACTCCGAGTACCAGGACAAACCCTTCGCTCAGAAGCGCGACATGGTGGGCGGGTTCCGTGAGAGCCCTCTTCGTCTGAACACGGGTCTTGGTGGCCTAGAGGTATGGACCGAGAGGGAAATGATTGCGCGTGGTGAATGCCTCGCGGCAAAGGCCATCGGAGTCTGGCCCCTGCCCCAGGCCTCGGACGAAGCTATCGATACCGTGAAGCGCTGGCAACGCTCGGATCGCCGTGGCTTTGATTGGAGCACTTTGCATCGTGCCCTTGCTGCGCTCCCCATGGGGCGTTGGACTACCTATGCCGCACTTGCCGAGGCAGTAGGAACAGCACCTCAGCCGCTAGCCAACCATGTCGCTAGTTGTAGAGAATGTCCCCATCCCTACCGAGTTCTGACTTCCGACGGGCGCGTTGCCGATGCTTTCCGGTGGGATGATTCTGAGGATCACCGTGACCCGAAGGTCATCCTAGAGAATGAGGGCATCACTTTCAGCGGTGCCGTTGCTGACCCAGAGCAGAAGGTTGATGTCGAGGAGCTTCTAGAACTTGCGGAAGCGTGAGCCAAGGTAAGCGGCAGTACGGCTGAGAGGGCGGTTCAAGGGACTGCTGCACGGTTAGGTGACAGCGGTTAGTCAGGCCGCGAGGGCCAGTGGTGTGTTCATCTTGGTTTCGAATTCGATGGGCGTCAATCGGCCGAGTCCTGCTTGCCGGCGACGCCGGTGGTAGGTCCGTTCGATCCAGGTCACGATCGCGATGCGTAGCTGCTCTCGGCTGCCCCATCTGCGGCGGTCGAGGACGTTCTTCTGCAGCAGGGCGAAAAAGCTCTCCATCGCCGCGTTGTCACCGCAGGAAGCCACCCGTCCCATGGAGCCGACCAGCCCGTGGCGGGTTAGTCGGCGCCGGAATTTGCGGGATCTGAACTGCGATCCGCGGTCGCTGTGAACGATGCATCCTGCGGTGTTCTCGCGCATCGCGAGAGCATTCTTGAGCGCACGCACGGCGAGACTGGACTTCATCCGGGAGTCGATCGAGTAGCCGACGATCCGGTTCGAGAACGCGTCCTTGATCGCGCAGAGATAGAGCTTGCCTTCATTCGTGTGGTGCTCGGTGATATCGGTCAGCCAGAGCTGGTTCGGCGCCTGGGCGGTGAACTCATGTCGGGCGCGGCCGTCCTCGTCCGTGACGAGGCAGTGATCATCATGAACCGCAGGCCCGGGCTTTTTGCCGTTCTTGCCGCGTTTCTTCCCGAACACACTCCACCACCCATTAGCTGAGGCGATCTTCCATGCGGTTCGGTCGGCCATGACCTCGCCGGCGTCACGGGCCTCGTCAGCCAGCAGGCGGTGCCCAAACTCGGGGTCATCACGATGAGCGTCAAACAGGGCATTCGCCCGATATGCCTCGATCAGCTCGGCTTCGGTGATCGGGGTGTCTAACCACCGGTAATACGGCTGGCGGGCGAGCTTGAGGACCCGGCACGTCACCGTCACGGGGACCCCGTCACTGGCGAGCTCTTTCACGAGCGGGTACATCATTTTCCCGGCAAGTTCGCCTGCGACAAATACGCTGCAGCCCGACGCAGGACCTCGTTCTCCTGCTCCAGAAGCCGGTTGCGCTTGCGTAGCTCCCGCAACTCGGCAGACTCCGTACTGGACTGTCCTGGCTTGATGCCTTCGTCGATATCAGCTTGGCGGAGCCACTTCTGCAAGGTCATCGGATGGATCCCGAAGTCCTGCGCGATCTGCTCGAGCGAGACACCGGACTCGCGATTCCGCGCGATGCGGACCACATCAGCACGGAACTCTTTCGGGTAAGGCTTAGGCACAGCAACATCCTTCCAGACCCACCCCGTCGGGGTAAGTCAGATCAGATGTCACCTAACCGTGCAGCAGTCCCCGTCGGGTCTCGTGGGAATTGGACCTTGCCGCGTGTTTCAGCGGGAGGTTCCGTGATCGGCCCAGGTATCGAACCTGGATCGTCCGCAGCTGTGCGTGTGACGAGGACGCGTGAAGGAGCCGGGTGGGCTGCTGCGGGTGCCACCGACTGGCGCCGACCGTGGGGTGTGTGCCTGCACCGGGCGGCGGAGCCAATGGCTCAACGCGTCGCCCGGCGCCCACAACACCAACAAGGATCACCACAATCCTCTGACACGCAGAAACCCCGGCGACCAACCCTCATACAGGGGCCGATCGTCGGGGTCACTATGTGCTGTCACGATTATACAACGAGAGGTGGACATTCGGTCAAGCCAGTTTGTGGTGCTCGTACTGGTAGTGCACTTGGCTCGTGCGGTACTGTCTCACTCCCCCGATGTCCCAGTGCTCAACCTTGTTGCGCTGGCACCACTTCTTCACGCTGGCGACGCTGCGGCCGGTGGCGTGGGCGATGTCCTCGGCGGTGGCGAACTCCCCCACGTCGGGCCTTTTGGTGTCCGGGTTCGGGTGGAGTCGGTCACGGAGCTGAGCGGTGAGGTCGGTGAGTTCGTCGGCGGCGTCCTCTCCCCAGTCCTGATCGAGCAGCGTCACCCTGTGGCGTGACAGCCACGCGACCCACACGTTCAACGGCTGGTTCACGGGGAGTCCAATTATGTGGGCGGATTCCTGGAGGTTGAAGCACCAGCCTTTGATGCGGGGGGCGACGTCCTCGATGATGAAGTCCAGGTCGACGATCGAGCATGGGGGTTTGCCCTTGGGGCCGATGGGGCGGGCGCCGGCGTTGGATGACGCGGCGGCGGGGTACGCACTGTCCTGGAGGTCTTGTTCGATGAGGGCGCAGTATTCGGCGAGGGACTGCAGCATGGTCCGGAGTTCGTCCGGTGTCGTCATTCGCGGCTCCTAATGAGAAGAACCCCGCTCGGTGGCGGGGTTCGGGTGGTATCTACGGTCCATGCTCGTAAACAGGTTGTCGGCAGCGTCTCTGAATAGAACGTTCTCGGATAGCACCGGTTCGATGTACGTCTTCCAGTGCTGGGGTCGGGGCCGACCTTCGTGGACGTCTCTGGCTGTGGCATCGAGTCCGTAGCGGTAGACGCCGGACAGGAACTGCCTGTACTTCGGTGTGGAGATGTGGTTGATGATCCAGTTCGCTGCCCGTTCGGCTACCTTGTTCCGCCAGTGAGCAAGGTCATCGATCATCGCTGCCCTCCTTGGTTTTGGTGTGTGCGGCTCGTTCGTCCTGGAGTTCGATCTTCAGCGACTCGATGACGCCCTCGAGCTTGGCGACCTTCTGTTCCATCTCCATGGCTGTCGCTCTGGATCTTTCAGCTCGGTCCCGCTGGGTCTTCAGTTCCTCCCGGAGGCTGTCGACCCGCTGCCGCTCCGGTTCGTAATTGTCCTCGGCATACTGCCGTCGTTCCTCCGAGTAGTGCAGTCGTTCCTTCAGGTCGGTGACCTGACGGCGGTAGACCTCCATGATGTTGAGGGTGGTCTGGTCCATCGGCTCGTGCGCGATCACTCCACCACCTCCACGGGGCCGACAGGGCGGCGGACGATTCTCTCGTTGTCGTGCGGCGTGCACCTGTCGTGCAGGGGCCACTCCTCGGACCATTTGGTGACCGAGTGCCAACCGTTGTGCGTGGATGCCTCAACCCGGTACTCCCATTCGAGTGCGGCGATGGTGGCGCGCATGTCCGGGGCGGCGGCCATGAGTTCCCCGTCCTCGCGGGTGAAGTAGACGCACGCTGTGTGGGGGTCGCTGTCGACGTTGTGCAGTAGGAGTCGGGAATCATCGCCCTCACCGGCGTACAGGCGGGCGGTTCCGTCGCCGGGGTCGTATGCTTCCCACGGTCCGGGGGTTGTGCCGGGTTCGAGGGCTCGTGCTTCTTCGGGGGTCATTGGTCGTCGTCCTCCGGGAGTTCGTCTTCGCAGGCTTGGCGGAGGGGTTCGGTGGGGATGATGGCGAGGACGTGGCCGTCGTGGAGGGCGAAGCCGTTGGCGAGCCAGTCTTCGGCGTTGTGGACGTCGCCTTCCCAGTCGACGAGGAGGGTGCTGGGGTCGAGGGCTTCGAGTTCGGCGGGCGTGCGGATGATCTGCAGGTCGGGGGCGAGGCAGCCTGCGTCATCCAGAGCAGCAGCTACCTTCGGCGGGGTCATGTGCATCTTCACGTACTCGTCGGCGTAGGTCTCGTTGATGACGAGCGTGGCGCGGGTGACGTTGCTCATTCCTGGTTCCTTTCGTGGTGCGCGGCGGTCATGCGGGGTCGGGCAGGGCAGTGGCCTTAGCGGCATTGACCACGTGAGCGTCGATGAATGCGTTGACCTCACTCTTCAGCCGCTCCACCTCGGCGCGAAGCTTCTCCCGGTCGTCAGACGATGTCTGAGCGTGTCGGATGTAGTGCTGCCTACTAGCTTCTTTCCGGCCCAGTTCTGTCGTCAGCCGTTGCACCTCGGCTTCCAGCTTCGCCTGCTTCCGTTCCGAACTGATCATCTCGTTCTGGAACTCGTCACGCTCTGCGCGGGCTTCGGACAGCAGGCGTCCGTGCTCGTGAAGCGCCTTCTCCTGGCCTTCGCGTTCCTTGGACAGGCGGGCCACCTCGCGGAGGGCTTCTACGTGTTCCTGATGAGAGAGTTTCAGGGCCTCACCCTGACCGGCGTATGCCTCACGGGCGTAACCCGCCTCTGTGATCAGCCGCTCGTTCTCCTCCTCGACGGTTTCCACACGATCAGCGAGGGCGTTGAAGTCGTCCCATTCGTCCCAGTGCGCGCCCTCCTCCGGGGTGGACCCGGCCCACTCCCGCAGTTCGTCGGCGAGGGTCGCAGGCGGGGCGGGGACGGTGGCGCGGTAGTGGCGGATGACATCCGCCATCGGGGTCCGATTCTCGTCCGTGGGCCAGTGGAGGTCGCACCATTCGTGCGCCCTCCGGATGGCATCGTCGGTCACGGTCGTGGTCTGGTCAGGCATGCTGATCTCCTGGTAGTTCGGGCAGCGGGGGTTATCTCGGCAGGTGCAGTCCACACCACCGTCGACGAGTTCAGGGCACACACCACAGCAGCAGGAGGGGCGGCCCTGGTCGGTCTGGTCGGTCATCGGTTCCTCCAGAAGTCGGCCGGCACGGGCCGGTACGTCGGGGTGGTGGGTGTGTCGGGCGCGTCCGGGTGGTCGTCGACGTCCGGCACGTCGATGTCGGAGGACGTGTCGCGGGCGTCCTCCAGGACGCCGACGCGGGCCATCAGCTCGACGTGACGCCGGCCCAGCGAGCGGCGATGGTCGGCCTCGGTTTCCAGGTCGAAGTCCCAGGCACGCACGTCGCGGCGCAGGGCGACCAGGTCGATCGCAGACCACGCGCACCACGGCACCACGATGAGCAGGGTCAGGGTCAGCAGGGTTTCGAGGGCGGTCACTGGTCTGCCTCCCACGAGGTGCCTGCGTCGGGGTCGAGCACGGCGGCCGCCGTGGCTACGGCGTTCTCCAGCTTGGCGATGTACTCCGCATGGGCGATGACGGTGCGGGCGAGATCCGGGGCGGAGAGGATCATGGCGGCGTCGACGTCGGTCTGGACGTCGTCTGCGATAGGCGTTCTGGTGATCAGGTCCCCCTCCTTGCGGATCGACAGGATGCGGAACGCGTCGTCCGGATCATCCCGGTCAGTTGTCCAGATGCCGTCCGTGGCGGTGTCGAGCAGGGTCTGGGCTTGGGCTGCGGTGATGGTCATGATCTGGCCTTTCGGGGTAGTGTGTCGAACATGGATTCGAAGAATGATCGGTGGGTGTGGGTTGAGACCCACCCCGACCAGTGCCCCAACGGGCACCCTTGGACAGTGCGGGGCGCGTTCCGCCCCGGCTGGGTCGGCGGCACCGGTGAAGGCGCCCACCGCATGTGGGAATGCCAGGCCTGCGACGGCATCGTCCACGACGACGGCTGTTCCTGGGGCAGCGTGTCCGTCCGCCAGGCCGACCTCGCACGCACGAACCTGGCCAGGGCCCAGAGGTGAAACCGCTGGCGCGGGCGGCGGATGGGTTGCGGGCGGAAACGGGTCATGCGGGGTGTCCTTCGAGTTGGCGGACGCGGGCATCGACATCGCCGAGGATGTGCACGGCGATCTGGCAGCACGCCCGGCACATTGGGTGCACGGCAAGCTGATCGGCCAGGGGATCGCCACAGTCAATGCAGCGGGTCATGGAGTTTCCACCCATTCGCCGTCGTCGGTGAGGGTGAGGTCGTAGAATTCGGCCGCTTCGTCCCAGTCCGCGCCGTGCTCCTCGGCCCATTCCCGGCAGGCGGGGCAGTGCGGGTGCGGCATGCGCACCTCGCCTTCCCGGTACGGGTCGCGGGGGTCAGGACGGCCGGACGGGACAACGTCGCACACGGTGTGGGTCATGGTGGGGCTCCGATCGTGATGGTGAGCCAGAGGGCGGGACCGTCTGGCGATGGTGGGTGGATCTTCGGCATGAGCTTGGTCATGTATTCGCTGGTGTCGTCTGGGACGATGCCGGCGTCGACCAGCCCGTCCCACAGGGGTTTTGCTGTGACGATGAGGTTGTCCTCGTCGCGGCGTCGGCGGTCTGGTGCGCGGTAGTGCAGGCGCGTGGTGATGTGCCCCAGCCCGGTGGGGATGCCGATCTTCCGGGCGGCGACCTTGGACCAGGCGCGCAGCGCCTTGCGGTGCGCGTCGGTCTTCGCCCAGTGCCCGCGCTGATTCAGCGTCAGCGGCGGCTTGTCGTACGACAGGGGCATGGTCCACGTCGTCATGCGGCGACCCCCGGGATGGCGAGCTGGGTCATGGGCGGCGCGGTGTCCTGCGCGAGCTCGTCGCTGATGGTGCGCAGGAGCCAGGCGAGGTGCTGGCCGTGGGCGGTGAGGACATGCCGGCCGTAGCCGGGGCAACCGTGACCACAGTCGTGGGGACCGCGGCCGTGGCAGGCGCGGAGGGCGAGACCGTCGGCGACGAAGTCACGGGCGTGCCATCTCTGGCAGGCGCCCGTGGCGGCGACGGCGAGGAGGGCGCGACGATCGGTGCGGAACATCCTCATGCTGCGTCCTGCTTCGCCTTGCGCTCGGCCCGGCGCCGATCCGACGTACGGTGCGCAGCCGTGCGCCACGTACGCCTGGTCCCGGCCGGATCATCCGTCGCCGCCATCGCCGCCAGAGCAGAACGCTCCATCTTCCGCCACGCAAGATCCGCGTTCGCCACGATCGGCACACCAGCACGAACGATCGCGATGTCACCGTGGGCGATGGCGTCGCGGGCGCACAGCGCGAGGACGGGGCAGGACTCGCAGATCTTGCCCTGGTCCCACATCGCGTCGATGCGGGCGGCGGGTGGCGCGGATCCGGATACGTTCAGGCCCACGTCGAACTCGTCGGGGTCAACATCGCGGCACCCCGCACGCGGCAGCCACGACGTGCGCGGCTCAACCTCGTGCCAGGGGCCGTTGTCGGTTGCCCTTCTGGCCGCTCGCAGGGCCGAGGCGCGGTTGGTGCGGTCCCGGTCGCAGCCCCGGCAAGCCAGGTCACCGCGGCCCCTGCGGTAGCGATCATCGGACGGGTGCCCATGCTTGCAGCCGGTCATGCCGCCACCGCCCCACGACGCAGAGCGGACTGTGCCCGCAGAATCGCCAGGGCCGACCGCTTGAGCATGAACTGCCGCTCCCCTGCGAGGGGTTTGCGGATCGTCTCCCGTGACACGCCGACGACGTCCGCAGCGGGCTCCATGCCGTACTCGCCGACGAGCTCCAGCATCGCGGCCATGACGGGCCCCGCGGCCTGTACTGCGCCTGGCGGTGGGGTGTGGTCCTCGTCCGGGTCGTCGATGTCCTGCCAGGCCATCGGCGGGGCCCACTGGCGGGCGAGGGTGCGGGGATTGATGGGGCGCACCGGCCACGCTGACATGGACTCGTAGCCCGCCCGCACGGTCTCGGCGGTGACGTCGCGCAGGCGGTCGTACTTGCCGTCACTGAGGTCGATGATGGTGCAGACCGACAGGCCGATGTGGGCAGTGATGGCGTTGATCGTGTGCCCGGCGGCGCGCAGGGCGCGGACGCGGCGGGTGTACGGCCAGGCCGGTACGAACCGGGACATGTCCGGGGTGGCTCGCATCAGCTTCTCGGCGACATCGGCACCGACTCGGCGCTGGTCGCGGTACTCGTAGCGGCCCATGAGCTGCATGATCGTGACCTTGGAGACTCCGGTGGCGACTGCGATGCCGCCGTACGTCGCCCCGCCGTCGACGCAGGCGGCGAGGTGGTCGCGGACGGGCTGGACGGGGACGCGGGGCTTGAACTGGCCGGTGGCGTACAGGTGCGTCTGGCACAGGTCGTGGCCTCGTCTGGCGGCGCGGTCGCACCGTGGGCGGGCGCAGATGGTCATGGTGGGTGGTCCTTTCGGGCGTGAGGTACGCAGAACCCCGCCCAGTGGCGCCGTAGAGCGACTGAACGGGGTTGGTGGTGTGTGGAGTGGGGGTGCGAGGGTTCGGGACCGTCAGATCAGCCCCTCACTCAAAAGGGGGCTCGTCCCCCTCGGCGCCGAAACCGCCCTGCGGGGCCGAGTTCCAGGGATCACCACCGCCCTGCGGGCGCCCACCGAAACCACCCTGCTGCTGACCACCGCCGTACCCACCGCCGCCCTGCTTCGGGTTCTTCTGCACCTGCACCGACGCGAACGTCAGATCCGGCGACACGCTGTCGGCGACCAGGGCAAGCACCGTCTGCTCGCCCTGCTGCGACGACCACGCCTCCGGCTTGATCCGGCCCACCACGTTCACCCGGTCGCCCTTGTGCAGCGACGCCACGAGGTTCTGCGCCACCCGCCCGAAGCACGTGACCTGGATCCACTGCGTGGGCCCGTCCTGCCAGTTGCCCTGCTGGTCCTTGCTCGACTCCGACCACGCCAGCGAGAACCGGGCGAACGTCTTGCCCGCGTTGCTGGTCTTGCCCTCCGGGTCCTTGCCGAGGGTGCCGGTGATGCTGATCTGTGCCATGTCTAACTTCCGTTCTCCGGGGCGTCCCCGGGTTGCTTGTTCATGTCCGCGAACAGGTCACCTCGACCCGCCGCGCCTTGCTCCGAAACACGCCGATCCTGGGCGCGCCTACCGATCTCCGCCCGCAACTCACGCCACGACCGACGCGACTCCGACGACTCCAACTCGCCCCGATCACCCGCCGGCAACGACTCCCGAGCCCCATAGCCGGCGCCGAACTTCGCCTCCAGACGCTGCGCACGGAACTCCTCGAGCTGCCGCTTGCGCTCCGGGTCCAGCTGCCACTGATCGACAACCTGCCCCGCCGCCGTGATCACGTCATGCGGCGACGGCGGATCACTGTTCGACACCGCCCATACCGTCACCGCCTCACGCCACACCATCGCCGGATACACCCGACGGGCACGCTCAAACGCCGCCGCCCAGGACCGGGTGATGTCCTCATCCGGCTTCCGACCGTTCGAATACGTGTTGCGAACCTCCTGCAGGACCACCGACGCGATGTCGTGGTACGTCAATGCGCTCATGCTCCAAGCTCCCTCACGATCTCGGCGTCGACGACTTCACCGTCGACGGTGGCGGACGTTGGCGGGGCATCCCAGTCGATGCCGAGCTCCTCGGCCGCCGCCCGTGAACCACCCCAGGCGGCGAAGGTGTTATCCGTCCGGGAGTCCACGGTCGACAGGCGTGCCGGCAGCGGGTCGTCGGTCCAGCACCCCTTACGCAGCCAGGTCGCCGGCAGCTTGATGAACTGCTTCTCGGCCGGGAGGTTCGGATCGTTGGCGTACCGCTCCATCCCGTCGATGAGAACCTGCTCATCCTTCACCCGCTTCACCGCCGCGGCGTACGCGGTGCGGGCGTCGTCCTTGCCCGACTTCCGGCCCTTCGGCACCCGATCCCAGAACTCATCGAACCGGTTCCCCCGCTTCGGGCGATCTGCACCATTCTTGTTCTCGTTAGAGAACAAGAGGTCGGGTCGGGTCGGGTCGGGTCGGGTAGAACGGACATTCTGCGGACTCCGCTCGGACTCCGCTTGGACTCCGCTACCTGTCCGCTCGGCGTCCGCGTGGACATTTTTGTCACCGTGCTGGTCACGGCTCTTTTCCTGCTCTGCGGCTTTCTTCTCGCGGGCCTCCCGCTTGCGCTCGGCGTCACGTGCGCGCTTCTCCCTGACATCGTCCGAACTCGGTTGGAACTCGCTCCAGGAGTTGAACAGGAACCCTCCGGGAACCTCGCGCCACAGTCCGGACGCCACCAGACGGGCCGCAACGGCCTTCGTGGCACCGAGCTCGTCGAGCATGTGCCCGGGGATGAACCCGTCCGTCAGCTCGCCGGCCGACCACGTTCCGGCGAGGATCCAGAGCCCCATCGCCTGCATCCGATACCGTCGCGGGATCTGAAGAACCTTCTTCGACCGGGACAACTGATCGTCTGCCTTGAACCATGTCATCGCCTACCCTCCTGGCATGCCGGAACGGGACTTGTCGGGGTTGTGGGTCGTGTTGTACGGCGGCCTGACAAGGGCGATGAGATGGGCCTCGGCAGCTTCAACCGCTGACCTGGTGGGGTACCAAATCCGCTCAAAGGTGGCGGCTTGGACGAACCAGGGCTTGTCCGCCTGGTGCTGGGTCCACCGGGTGGGCGCGTTGACGCTGATGCCGATGTAGATGATCCGCTGCTGCGAGTTGCGGATGACGTAGAGCCACTGCCCCTGTTCGGGGAGAACATTCCCGACTCGCAAGGGTGCGGTGTTCCGGCGGAATCGCCACGTGGTCACCGGGGAAAGGATCTCCGGCCGGCAGATGAGGTGGCGGTCGAGGGCGATCCCGCCCTCCCCCATGACGACCACGACTCGTTCAGTCCCATCCCCGTCGGTGGTGAACCCGCAGACGGACAGGATGAAGCTCTCGTAGGCGACGCTAGATCCTTCTTCGAGCCCCATTCGGGCGCTGTGGCCAGACGGGTCGAAGGGGCGGTCGGTCAGGTGCGCCACCTCATCGCCTTCTTCGGTGATGGTCGCGTACTCGGTGAACCCCCAGTCGCCGCCGGGCAGCTGAGCGTCCAGCGAGATGGGGGGCGGTAGTGCGGTGATGTTCGTCATCATTCCTCCTCTGGTGGGGTGTAGATCCCCCGGTAGTAGCGGGGTGGCCACTCGACGGGCTGCCACGAGTGGATGAGCAGCCGGGACTTATAGCCGAACGTGGGGTTGGCGTGCAGGTATCGGTGACAGGTGGAGCAGACGCCCACCAGGTTCTCGACCGTGTGCCGGCCGCCCTGGGAGCGCATCATCCGGTGGTGCAGGTGCTCTGCCCCGCCGGTGCACACTCCGCGGATCATTGCTTCGCACGCGCCGTCCGCCCGGTCGATGACGGTGTCGGCGACGTGCTGGGGCATGCGCTGCTTGGTCATCAGGCGCCCTCCCCGCGTCCGGCGACGGAGTACATCGACCGGACCGACGCGCCGATGCTGCGGATCGCGTCCAGCTCCCGCTCGAACGCCTTCACCCTGCGGTTCACGTGCGAATACGCGACCTCGGCAACGTCCTTCGCGTCACGCTCGGCCACCGTCGCCAGCTCCACCTCCGCCTCCCGGTCCGCCACGGTCTTGCCCTCGGCGGCGAGCTGCGCGTGGGCCTTGGCCCGGTCGTAGGTGGCGTCGGCCTGGCGGTAGGCGCGGAGGTGGTCGGTGACCTGCTTCACGCCCTGGGCGATGAGATTCGACAGCTCGAGGATCCGACGCTCGACGGCGACGGGGTTCAGCGGTTCAGTCGGTGACGTCTCCATCGGTCACCACCTCCGGATTCACGGTCTCAATACCGTCGTCGGGCGGGGTGTCTTCCTCTCCGCCGTCCAGACGTCCGGCGCGCTCCGCGAGGTTCTCCACCGCCACCGCACGCCACGCCAACTCACTGACCATGTCCAGGGCCTGCGCATCACGCCACAGCCCCCGCAGGGCCTGCACATCAGTCATGCCCTCGATCTGCTCAGCGAAGACCCGCTGATCCTCCGTCAGCTGACGGTCCGGATCCGGCTTCGGCGGCATCTTCGCCTTCGACGGGGCGGGCGGCTGATGATCGATCACCGTCGCCTGCTGCATCTCGTCCGAGGTATACAAGCCCGACAAGTCCTGCGGGAACGCCTTGCGCAGCGCGAGGGCCTCCGCGCACTTCTCGAGCATCAGTGCCGGCCTCGTCGACCACATCTGGTTCAGCTGCCCGTCGCGCTTGCGGCCGGCGTACTCCATGAACCGGGCGATCGACGGGAACCGGGCGCCGTCGCGCACGACGGTGACGCGGGCGGCGGCCGGCGGCTCGTTCCACAGCCACACGTCGTGCCACTGCCCGTTCGGGTCAGCCCACTGCGTGTCCTCGTAGCCGAGGGTGCCCGTGGACCGGTCGGTGGCGCGGCGAGCGATGAGGCGGAACCCGTCGATGCCGGTCTGGATGGTCTGCTTGCCCTGGCGGGCGATCATGTAGATCTGGCGGGCGAACGGGTCCAGGCCGGTGCGCTTGCACTGATGGAAGAACACGGCGAGGTCGCCGGGGTGGGCGCCGCCCATGCCGATGTGCTGCAGGGCGGCGACCTGGCGCTCGTCGAACTCGTCTTGGTCGTCGCGGATCGCGAGTTCCTTCGTCACAGTGGGGCCTCCTCTTCTTCGGTGATGGCTTTGACGACCTTGGTGTAGCCGTCGAGGTCGTACTGCAGGACCTGCACCGCCCACACGATCGCGGGATAGGCGGCGTAGAGCCGGTCGCGGTTACGCTCGTCGGCCTTACACACCGCCCGGATCAGGCAGTGCACGAAACTGCTATCCCCAGTGGGGAGGGCGAACGGGTGGTCGGGGTCGAAGAAGTGGACGACCTGCCGCATTGCC
The DNA here is from genome assembly GCF_052377355.1 of Corynebacterium sp. AOP40-4SA-5. Classification (NCBI taxonomy): domain Bacteria; kingdom Bacillati; phylum Actinomycetota; class Actinomycetes; order Mycobacteriales; family Corynebacteriaceae; genus Corynebacterium; species Corynebacterium sp. AOP40-4SA-5. The sequence continues at coordinate 7,822 of NZ_JBQSWS010000010.1, read as the reverse complement.
CTGGTGTTGTCACTCATCGCCAGCCTCCAGCTCCTGCTGCACGGCCAGGGCCAGGCTCCCCGCGACCAGAGCGGCCGCAGCATCTTTGCCTGCCTGCGACGCACGCACCGACATCACCGGCGACCCCGTCGACACCTCCACGCCCGGCACCTGCTCCCCGCCGAGCGCGTCACGCAGGCACTGCGCCTCCACGTGCTGCTCCAGCGCGGGCTCCAGCACCTCCGGCGCGTGCTCCTCGAGGACGGCGAGGGCGGCGGGCATGTTCGTGATCCGCAGGCCGATCGCGTCCGGCTGGGTTTCGGCGACGTGGCCGAGGAGGGCGGCGCGGTCCGTCACCGTCGCCTTGGGCTTCGGGTCGGAGTAGCTCACCGTGCCGAGCGACGCATCATCAGCGCGGGCCGTCAGCTTCTCGCCACGGGACATGTCCTCCTGCAGCCGGGCCCGGTCCTCATCGTGGCGAGCCTTGAGCTCCTTGAGGACCGCGGACTGCAACACCACGCGGTCAGCGTTCGCCTGGCGCAGTGCCAGGGCTTCTTGAATAGCGCTCATCGGTTCATCTCCTTGATGTGGGTGCGGGTGGCGGCCACAGCGTCACGGGCGTGACCCTGGGTTGAGCGGACGAGGCCCTGCCCCGCCGCGATGTCCGTGCGCGCCCAGACGCGGCCCGTGCCGTCGTCCTTGACGTCGCGGCGCACCAGCTCCAGGCGGCGCGCAGCTCGGCGCTCCAGGCGGGTCTGCGCTTCCCGGTCGTGCGCGATCATGCGGGCCCGGTCGATCATGCGGGCGACGGCGACGTAGTCACGCCCCGTCATCACTGCGCAGTACGTGCGGTCGTCGATCACCACGGGCCGATCACCGCCCGGAACACCGTGATGAGGACGACGAGGACGAGCAGCACCACGCCCAGGGCGCCGATGCCGAACATGATCCCCTGGGCGACCTGCCACGCACGGTCATGCTCCAGCACGTCCGCCGGAGTGGTGTACGGGTCGGCCTCGTCAGGCTTGCGGTGACATCCCGGCGCGGGACGGGCCGGGCCGGACTTGCCTGCGGGGTGGTTGACCATCGAGTGCATCAGTCGTTCCTTGTCGGTCATCTGGCGGGTCATGCTGCACCTCGGATCTTCGTGCGGGGTGCCCCCGCGGTTTCGCCCTGCCAGTCGATGTACTCGCTGAGGGTCATGCCGGCGACGGCGAGGACGGACTTGAGGGACACGCGGAGGGTCTTGCCGCCCCGGCGGACGATGAGCCCGGAGGTGCCGCGGTAGATCTGCCCGTAGAGGGCCTTAGGGGTCATCGACATCAGGCTGGCGGCCTCGTCGACGGTGATCATCAGGGGTGGTCTGTAAGGTGAGGTCATGGCCTTCTCCTATTCAGGGGGTTGGTCGGTGTCGTCGTCGGCGCGCATGGTCCTGGCAGACTGCGCCGACGGCGACGTGGGTGGTTCAAGGGGCGGGGCGCAGCTGGACGCCTCATCAGCGGAGGTTTGGCCGCCGGTCATGAGCGCGCTTTCCGGGGAGGACTTCCGACCCCGGGATTCACGCCCCGCCCTGGTGCCCTGCTCGTCCATGACGACGGTGGCGGACCACGTCCGCGGCAGGGCTGTCTAGCGTTTAACGTCGCCCTCGTTTCCCTCCCCCACGCCGTAACGTCGGGGGTTCCTCCCCTCGTTGAGGGGTTGCCCATCACCCCGACCGGACAGGTCACGATCGGGGGTTGCACCGGGGACATGTCCACCCGGCTGGGCCAGTATCTTCTGGCGACTTCCACTGTTCAGTTTTCAAATACTCATGACCACGAGGGTCTAGTGCTCCCACTCCCCCACGACGGGGCCGGCCAGCAAACTGGCGGTGGAGCGAGTCACCCGCACTTCCCCATGCAGGTGACCAGGGGGTTACAGCAGGTCGTCGGCAGACTTCACGACACCGGCGCGGACAAGCGTTCGGATCGCATCCACCACCGCGGCAGACTCCGACACCTCGACCTTCGACGCATGACCCCGCGGCCACACCACCGGCGCCGACCGCTGCACGATTGCCCGATACCCCATCGAGCCCAGGAGCTTCACACGATCCGCCGCCGAGGAGCGGGACTTGTACCACCGCTCCGTCCGAGGCTCGAAGAACTTGTTCGTCCCGTAGTGCTCGATGTAGTCGGCAGATGCCCTCCACCCGACCGGCCGCGACCACTCCTCATGGCGCCTCTGGTTGTTCTCGCCGTACCTTCCGCGGTCATCGAACGCGATGTATTCCTCAAACTCCGGGTACTCGGTGATCCTCGCCCGGTACATGTAGTCCTTGCTCATTGCTTATGCCGCCTTCCGCGGGTTGAGTGCTGCGCCGTAGGTCTCGAAGTCGTTCTGGACCCACTTCCAGGCGATGTCCTGGCCCTTCTTCTTGATCAGCGGCTTCGTGAACTCGTAACCGGTCTTCTCGCTCACCCCGGTCTCGTTCCACCCCCAGCCGTTGCGCCGGGCCTGGGCGGTGATGTGCCCGTTGTCCTGCCGGTCGCCGCGGACGGTCATGCCATGCCTGCCGAGGAGCTCGTAAACGTCGTTCTGCTTGATGTCGGCGCCGCGGGTATCACCGAACTGCTGGACCTGGCGGGCGAACTGCTGCCGGCCGATCGCCTTGTCCACACCGGAGTGCGCGGCAGCCTTGGCGACCATCGGCGCCTGAATGTCGAGCGCCTGCTGGTGCCGAGCCGACTTCTTCTCCGCGGCATCCGCGCGGGCAGCTTCCAGCTCGGCACGATCCGAGGCGTCCGCAGCGGCACGGAGCGCATCGGAGTACGTCTGCGGGATGGCGGGCGCCGCAGTCTCAGCGACGTGGGTCTGCACCGCGAAGTACCCCTGTGCGGCGGCGACCTCCGGCTTATTCGGGTCACCGTTCATAGCGACGAGGTACGCGGCGAAACGGGACAGTTCATAATCCTCGCGGGGGCGCCCTCCGGTCTTTTCAGCCGATCCCCTGAAAAGGTCATCGACGTCGTGCCCCTGTGCCCCAGCCGAGATCATCGCCCGATCGAGGGGGACCTTGAACTCGTTCCACCGCGGGTAGCCCATCAGGGGCATGAGGTCGCGGGCTGTCCAGTACTCGCTTCCGTCCTCACGGCCGCGTTTGAAGCTGTCGAATGGGGACGCGCCCGGAGCGAACTTGATGACGTTGCTCATGCTTCTTCCTCCATCTTCTTGGCCTTGGCTTCGGTCTCTGCGGCGAAGGTGCGCATCGCGGCAGCGGCCGGCAGGTTGCCCTCGCGGTGGAGTTCGTTCGCCATGAGGCGGGCGTCCGAGGCGGCGATCTTCATGCCGGCAGCGGCCATGATCTTCGACTCCCGCGACGGGGTGTACGTGTCGTCTGATACGGTGTGGGTGTTGGCCTGGGACTGCATTCCCGGGCCTCCTTTCTGTATGTGGGGGTTACGCGGCGGCTGGAGTCGCCACGGGGAGGAACATCTGGTCCAGCGGACGGCCGGTGAGCTTCCGAAGGACCATCAGCACGCCGATCGGCGGAGTGGTCTTCCCCGTCCGGTAGTTCCGAACTGTGCTGCCGGTCTTACCGAGGTGCTTCTGTCCCAGCTCCTCATCGCCGCCGACGCCAGTGACTTCCTTGGCGAGATCGAGGACCTGGGGGTCGAGTCGGTAGTCCATGTTGTGTGTTGTCACCTCCTGTGACGTGAATGCTTCTGTGGCCTATGTCGAACCTCTCCGGTTCGTTGTGAACCATCATGGCACGAGTTGAACCGACTTGGCAAGGCGTGAGGCAAACTTTTTTGTTCGTGCAGGTCACGGCGTGAACCAAAGTTGCACACCCTGACATCATGAACTAGAATGGTTCACATGGAACACATGAAATGGCTCGAAGCCATCACCGCCGGCGACAGTGCCCGCGAGATCGGCCGACATGCCGATGTCTCATTCCGCACGGTCGCCAACCAGATCAACCGGCACCAGTTCTCTGCCGAGGTCGTTATCAAGATCGCCGAGGGATACAGCAAGTCGCCCGTCCGGGCACTGGTCGATACCGGGTACCTCGACGAGGAGTGGGCAAAGACCGTCGATCCCGAAACAGCCATCTGGTCGCTCAGTGAGGAGGCAATCGCCAACCACGTCCTCGAACGCATGAAGCTCCCCGGCACCCACAAGGTGTTCCAGACCCCCGTCGACGAGCTTGCAGAACGTCGAAATACCCCCGGTGGCACTACGAATGACCAGTCAGAACAGTCTGAGACTCCCCCAAGTGTCCATGACGACGACGATGATGATGGAACTGTCCGCCCATTCGACTGGGAACCCGGAACCTATGCGGCGGACAGCAGCCCAGACGAAGACGCCGGACGAGAGGAAGAAGGTGCAGACCCCTTCCCTTAACCACCTCCACCACCTGGTGCGCTGGCGCACCGGGCGGCCAGTCCGCTGGCACATCGGCGGACCGAAAGGGGCATGGAAAGACGGCAGGGTCAGTATCCGCCACGGCATGAGCGACGCACAGACGAAGAGCACCATCGCTCATGAGCTGTCCCATGTCGCCCACGATGACCTGTGCGACGGTGACGACGCGGTGGAAGATCGAGCCAATAGAGAGGCTTCACACCTGCTGATACCCCCGATGGCATACGCTAAGGCGGAACTGGCCTACGGGCCAGACATCCACAAGATCGCCGAGGAAATCGGCGTCACCACACACCTCGCTATGACGTGGCGAGACACATTCAAGAGGAGAGACCTACCATGACCAACCCCCAGCAGCCACAGTACGGCCAGCCCCCGCAGCAGGCCACGCCGGAGAAGAAGCCGTTCTACAAGCGCGTGTGGTTCATCATCCTGCTGATCATCGTCGTGATCATCATCCTCGCTTCCGCGCTCAGCGGCGGCGACGATGACGACTCCAGCACTTCCGACAGCTCGTCCAACAGCCAGGACAACGGTGACGGCGGTGAGGACCAGGCCGAGGGTAACGAGGGCGGTGACGGTGCCGCGCAGCTCGGCGACACCGTCCACACCGACAAGGCCGACATCACCGCCAGCAACCTGCGCCCCTCCACAAGCGCTCTTGGCGGAGAGTACCTCTGCGTCGACGTGAGCTTCGAGGTGACAGGTGACGACTCACTGAGCCTGAACGGTGCGATGGACTGGAAGCTCACCGACCCCAACGGGGTGACTCACAGCCAGACGTTCACCGAAGAGGCGAACTACGACACCGTGGAGGTCGGCCCCGGCGGTAACTACTCCGGGACCGCGTGCTTCGAATCGGCATCCGCACCCGGCGACTACCGGCTGAACTTCGAGGAGGCCATGTCCTTCCTCAACTCGGCCGAGGCGGAGTGGAACGCCACCCTCTAAGCCAGCAGCTACACAGAAAACGGCCCCCACCGCCGGGCAGGGCGATGAGGGCCGATGAGATTGTCCACGAAGCAGCAGACACCAGGAGTGTAGCAATGGTCCAGAGACGACCACGTACAGGCAAGCCGAAGAACGGGAAGCCCGTGGCATGGGTCGCCCGGTGGTACGGCCCCGACGGAGAGACAAAATCGCTGTCCTTCCACTCTAGGAAAGACGCCAAGCTCCACGAAGACAAGATGAAGGCGGACGTCGCAAAAGGCGTCTACGTCAACCCCCAAGACCTCGAGACGACGATCAAGGAACTCGCGGAACAGTGGATGGAGCAGGCTGTAGCACGGGGAACCAGGTCGAACAGGAAGTCGCTCATCGACAACCTCGGCGCCCTCGCGAATGTGCCGATCGGGGGGCTCCGAAAATCGCACGTCACCTCATGGATAGCGACGCTCCGTCGAGGACGCCCGTGGGCGGACAATCAGCCGTACGCGGACTCGACAATCAGCCTGCGGGTTGGCCAGCTCTCCACCGTGGTACAGCAGGCCGTAGACGATGACCTGATCGTGAAGAACCCCGTGAAGCTCGCGAGGAAGGGGATGGCGAACAAGCTCAAGTCGGTCCAGGAGCGCCAGGTTCCAACGCCTGTACAGATCAACATGCTGATCGATGCTGCACGGCGTGGCGGGGTGGCGACGTACACGGTCAAGGGCGTCGAGAAGGAGGATCGTCTGCCGCCGTCCGAATGGCTCGCCCGGTGCATCATCCTCGCCTCCGAGACAGGCTTGCGTATCGGGGAGGTCGCCGGCCTCGAGGGGCACGACATCGACTTCGACCGGATGCGGATACACGTGGCCCGGCAGTGCCCCCACAAGGTCGGGGTGGACGGCCCTTTGAAGAACGCATCATCCGACCGCTACGTGCCGATCAGTCGGGAGCTTGCCCGTGATCTGAAGCGGTGGATGCGCGAGCCGCAGGATCGTGTGATCGCGGGCGCTCGGGGCGACGGTGTCTCCTCTCCGGTGATCAGTGCGTCGATGACCGCGGCGCGGCGCGTGGCGGGGATCGAGGCCCCGATCAGCATGCATGGGATGCGGCATGCCTATGCGACGGCGTTGCTGGGTGGCGGTCAGCCGTTGCACGCAGTGTCGGCGTTGCTGGGGCATGACGAGATCGCGACGACGGACCGGATCTACTCGCACTTCCTGCCGGGGCATCTTGAGGGATCGCGGGCCGCTATCGGTGCTCTTGCGGGATCGTTGAGGGATGGGCGGGGTGGTTTGCGGGTGGTGTAGTACGTCTACCTGCTGCGTTAGATTCTTCCCTTTGCTTCACCTGCAACCGTCAGGTCCCGGCGGCCTTCCGGGTGTCCAAGACACTCGCGCGCGCCGGGATCGCCTGCCTGCGCTTCGACTTCCCGGACATCATGTTCAGCTCGAACGTCGCCGACCTGCAGGCCGCCGCGGCCTGGCTGGACGCCCGCCTCGCCGCACCGTCGTTGCTGGTCGGCCACTCCCTCGGCGGGGCCGCCGCCCTGCACGCCGCCGGGAGCATCCCGTCGCTGTCCGCGGTCGCGACGATCGGCGCGCCGTTGCGTCCGGCGTCCGCCGCACGCTCCCTGCAGGACGCCTGCGCCGCGATGCGTCCCGGCGAGGTGCGCACCGTCCACCTCGCCGGGCGCGACGTCGCCGTCTCCCACGACTTCCTCTCCGACCTGGCGGACGCCTCCGCGCAGGACGCCGCGGTCGCCGCGGTGGCCGGCGTCGGCGCGCCGCTGCTCGTCCTGCACTCCCCGACCGACCAGACCGTGCCGGTGTCCGAGGCGTCCCGCATCCTCGACGCCGCCCGATGGCCGAAGTCGATGATCAGCCTGCAGGACACCGACCACCTGCTCACCGTGCGCGGCTCGGCCCAACGCGCCGGGGAGACGATCGCCACATGGGCGGCCCCGCACATCGGGCGTGCGTGACGGCGTCACACGATAGGCTGAGCCACCATGAACAACATCACCTTCATCCCCACCGCCGACCTCGTCGACGTCATCGGCGCCGACGTGCGCAGCTGCGACACCCAGTTCCGTGACCTCGGCGGACACACCGACTTCTGCGGGCCGGTCACCACCGTGCGCTGCTTCCAGGACAACGGCCTGGTCAAGAAGATCCTGCAGGAGGACAACCCCGGCGGCGTGCTCGTCGTCGACGGCGACGCCTCGGTGCACACCGCGCTGATGGGCGACATGATCGCCGAGTTCGGCGTGGAGCACGGCTGGGCCGGGGTGATCATCAACGGCGCGATCCGCGACTCCGCCGCGGTCGGCGGCATGGAGTTCGGCTGCAAGGCCCTGGGCACCAACCCCCGCAAGTCCGCCAAGGACGGCGCCGGCGAGCGCGACGTGGTCGTCAGCTTCGGCGGGGTGGACTTCACCCCGGGCCACATCGCCTACGCCGACGCCGACGGTGTGGTCGTCACCGACGCCCCGGTCGATCCGCCG
>NZ_JBQSWS010000009.1:0-122163 GCF_052377355.1 Corynebacterium sp. AOP40-4SA-5 | reverse complement strand
GCAGGCCGGCAACGCCGATGCGCCCGGGGGTGTCTGTCCCGGGCGCGACCGTGGCGGTCCCCGGGGTCGCGGCGTGAAGCCAGTAGAGTCAGGGACCGTGACTGCAAAGATGACCCCGGCCGGCTCCTCCTCCGGCAGCGCACGCCCCGGTGGCTCCGGAGACCCCGGCGACACCGGCGCCGCTGCCACATCCGGCGGGACGACTTCCCGTATGGACGCCCTCCGGGACTCCCTGCGCACCCCGGCCGGTGTGCTCACCATGGCGGCCTGGCCGTTGGCCATATTCACGATGATCCACCGGGTGTTCCTCAGCCCGCAGAACAGCCACCCCACCGACGACTTCACCACCGTGTGGAACGCGCTGCACCGGTTCATCGACGGCGTCCCGGTGTACGACGAGAACTACACCTTCGTCGACCCGCACTACCTCTACTCCCCCGGCGGCACGCTGCTGCTCAGCCCGCTGGCCTACCTGCCGACCTGGGATTCCGGCCGGATCCTGTTCATCTTCGCCAACGGCGTCGCGGTCCTCGTGGCCCTGGCGATCCTGACGAAACTGGCCCGCCGGTCGCTGACCGGCCCGGTTCTGCCCGTGGCGGCCTTCCTGGTGTTCTCCACCGAGTCGATCACCAACACCCTGCTGTTCTCCAACATCAACGGTGTGCTGCTCTTCGTCGAGGTCGTCTTCCTGTGGTGGATCCTGGTCGGCGCCGGCGACGTCTCCTGGCGCTGCGGCGCCGGGACGGGGACGCGCAGCACGTGGGCCACCGTCCTGGCGGGCATCGCCGTGGGCCTGGCGATCACCGTGAAGCCGCAGTTCGCCGTCCTGCTCTTCCTGCCGTTCGTGCGTCGGCAGTGGTGGGCCGTGGTCACCGGACTCGCGGTGCCGGTGGCGTTCAACCTCGCCGCCTGGCCCCTGATGGCACGGCCCGGGGACTACCTGGACAAGCTCATGCCCTACCTCGGCGAGGTCCGGGACTACGCCAACTCCTCGGTCTCGGGGGTGGGCGTGTACTTCGGCATGTCCGACTGGTTCGTGCTGCTGATGCGCGCACTGTTCGCCATGGGTGTGGCTGTCGCGGTGCTGGGTCTGCTGCGCTGGCGCAACTCCGACCCGCTGATGTGGTCGGCGACGACGGCCGGCATCCTGATGACCGGGGTGTTCCTTGTCAGCTCGCTGGGCCAGATGTACTACTCGATGATGCTGATCCCGATGATCTTCACCGTGTTCTGCCGGTTCTCGGTGATGCACAACCCGGTCATCTGGGTCGGTATCTACTGGTGCATGTCGGGTGACTCCTGGAACTCCGACCGGTGGGAGTGGCCCGGGCGTATCGTCGAGTACACCCGCGGCACCGTCGGCTGGGGGCTGATCATCCTGGCCGCCGCGACGTCCGTGGTCGTCTGGCTCGTCACCGACTGGCGGCGCCAGCACCACGGTGCACCGGAAGAGGCATCAGAGAAGAACGAGCACGTAGAGCAGGAACAGAGGTAGCCACCATGACCGAGAACAACCCCGACGTCCGTCCCCTCGAGGACTTCTCCGCGCTGAGCGACGAGCAGTGGAAGCAGCGTCTCTCCCCGGACGAGTTCCAGGTGCTGCGCAACTCCGCCACGGAGCGGCCGTACACCAGTGAGTACACCGACTCCGAGGAGCAGGGCGTCTACGTGTGCCGTGGGTGCGGCAGCGAGCTGTTCCGCTCCACGGAGAAGTTCCACTCGCACTGCGGTTGGCCGTCGTTCTTCGACCCGGCGGACTCCGACGCGGTGGAGACCCGCGTGGACGATTCCCTCGGTACCCGACGTACCGAGGTCGTGTGCGCCACCTGCGGCGGACACCTGGGCCACGTCTTCGCCGGCGAGGGCTACGACACCCCCACCGACCTGCGTTACTGCATCAACGGCATCGCACTGCAGCTGCGCGAGGCCTGACGCCGCGCCGCGGCGCATCACAGACAGTAACCCCGTAGGACGCTCCGAGCGTCCTACGGGGTTACTGTCTGCGGTGAGGTGTCAGGGCAGCTCGGCGATGAAGCCGGCGAGGTCCTCCGCATCAGCGTTCACGCGGCGGCCGGTGAAGAACGGCACCTCCTCGCGGACGTGGCGACGGGCCTCGGTGTAGCGCATCTTGTACATCAGGTCCACGATGCGGTCCAGGGTGGGGCTCTCGAAGGCGAGGATCCACTCGTAGTCGCCGAGGGCGAAGGCGGGCACGGTGTTCGCGCGGACCTCGTCGAACCCGCGGGCGGCCATGCCGTGCTCGGCGAGGATCGTGCGACGCTCCTGGTCGGGAAGCAGGTACCACTCGAAGGAGCGCACGAACGGGTACACGGCGATCCATTCGGCCGGGTCCTCGCCCATGATGAAGGACGGCAGGTGGGACTTGTTGAACTCCGCCGGACGGTGCAGCGCGGAGTTCGACCAGTAGCCGTCGCAGGCACGGCCCAGGGTCGTCTCCTTCAGGAAGCGACGGTAGGCACGCTGCAGGTCCTCGAACTTCTCGGCGTGCCACCAGATCATGATGTCGGCCTCGGCACGCTGGCCGGTGAGGTCGTACACGCCGCGGACGGTGAGCTCCTCGTCGTCGTAGGACGCCAGGAAGGACGCGAAGTCCTCGGCGACCGCGGCGCGGGCCTCCTCCCCCTCGGGCAGCTCACCGTTGCGGACCGTGAACACGGACCACATCGTGTACTGCAGCTTCTCGTTGAGCTCCCTGAAGTCGAGCTTGGCCATGCTGTCAACCACCTGTCCTGTGAAAGTTGTCGTTCGTCATCCCTGATTCTAGCCGCCCGCGGGACGCTCCCACCCCTTGACAGGGGAGCCGGGCGTCACAACTCCGCGGCGATCTTGCGTGCCGCGGCACGGCCGGTCTCGGCGCAGGCGGGTACGCCCACGCCGTGCAGGCTCGCGCCGGCCACCGCAACCCGCGGGATCTCGGAGACGGCCGACTCTGCGATACCCATGAGTTCGGTGTGGCCGACGCCGTAGACCGGCAGCCCGCCCCACCAGCGCTGGACGAAGGTCTCGGCGGGCCTGGCGGTGACCCCGGCGACCTTCTCCAGGTCGGCGATGGCGTACTCGACCAGGGTCTCGTCGTCCACCTCGAGCAGGCTGGAGTCCTGGTAGGTGCCGAAGCTGGCGCGCACGAAACCACCACGGCCGCCGTCGCGCTCGCCCAGGTGCGGCCACTTGCGTGAGGAGAAGGTGAAGGCCTTGGCGTGGGTCGGGCCGTCCGCACCGATGAGGATCCCGGAGCGCTGCGGGATGCCGGGATCACCCTCAGTCCCGCTGTAGCTCATACCCACCACCGCGGAGCTGGCGAGCTTCACCCCGCCGAGGATGTCCGCGGCGTCCGGTGCGATGTCCTTGAGCAGGACGGACGCCGTGGGTGCGGGCGTCGCCACGACGACGGCGTCCACGGTGCCGACGGGTTCGAGGTAGATCCGCCCGTTGTAGCGTCCGATCTCCTCGACCTGCGTATTCACCCGGATGTCCGCGCCGGACGCCTCCGCCAGGCGGTTGATCAGCGTGCGGTAGCCGGAAGCCATGGTGTTGAACGCCGGCCCGGCGGAACCGTCCTTCGAGGACGCAGACGCGGCCGCGCGGTCCTCGAGGACCTGCGCCACCGCCGTCGACAGGTACACGTCGTCGCCGCGTCCTGCGAGGTCGTCCATCGCCTCGGCGATCTGCGGCACGGTCGCGCGCAGGCCCAGGTCGTCGGCGGAGCAGGAGTACACCCCGCCCAGCATCGGGGAGACCAGCCGGTCGACGACCTCGTCGCAGAAACGCCGCCGCACCAGTTCGCCCACGTTGACGTCGTCGCCGACGATCCACGGCAACGCCGGGCCGTCCAGCTCCGCGTCCACCGCGGCCTGGCCCTGCGCGGTGAGCACGTCGGCCACGTCCGCGCCGCGGGCGGGAACGCCCATCACCGTGGCGGACGGGATGTCGACCAGCTCACCGTCGACGAGGAAGGCGCTGCGTGCACCCGAGGGCGTGCGCAGCTCGGACTCCAGCCCAAGGTCAGCGACCAGCTGGGCCATGCCGGTGTGCCGGGTCAGGAACGCCTCGGCCCCCATGTCCACCGGCCCGGCGGCGAAGTCCACCGTCTTCAGTTTCCCGCCGAGACGCCCGTAGGCCTCCAGCACCAGGATCCGCGCGCCCGGGCCGAGCCGGCGGCGCAGCTCCCAGGCGGCGAACATGCCCGTCACTCCCCCGCCGATGACCGCCACGCTCGGGCCTGCCCCGGCACCCGCGGCCTCTCCGATACCGTCTCGCTGTCCGTCACTCACAGTTCATGCACCTCCGCGAAAGCCCGGGTGATCGCATCCGGGTCGGTCTCCGGCAGTACGCCGTGACCGAGGTTGAAGACGTGTCCCAGGGCGTTGCCCTCGGCGACCGCACGGTCACCCTCGGCGATGACGCGGGCGACCTGCTCGGCGATGACGTCCGGTCCGGCCAGCAGGATCGCCGGGTCCAGGTTGCCCTGCACCGCACGCACCGTCCGGCCCGCCGGCACCCGCGGATCGCCCGCATCGTGCGCGGCGGCGAGGTCGGCGGCCACGCGGCGCGCGGCGACGTCCATCGGCGTCTTCCAGTCCACGCCGATCATGTCCGGGCCCACGGCCGCCATCTCGCCGAGCAGCTCACCGGTGTTCACGCCGAAGTGGGTCACCGGCACACCGTAGGGACGCACCGCGGCGATGATGCGCTCGGTGTAGGGTGCGACGAACTCGCGGTAGTCGCGCAGGCTGAGGAAGCCCGCCCACGAGTCGAACAGCTGCACCGCGTCCGCCCCGGCCTCGATCTGCACCTGCAGGAACCGCACGACCGTGGGGGTCAGCTTCTCCATCAGCGCGTGCCACAGCTGCGGCTGCGAGTACATCATCGCCTTGGTCACGCCGTGGTTCTTCGACGGGCCACCCTCGATGAGGTAGGACGCCAGGGTGAACGGGGCGCCGGCGAAGCCGATGAGCACCTGGTCGTCGCGCAGCTCCTCGAGGATCCCGCCGATGCCCTCGACGACCGCCTCGAGCTGTGCGGCCTCCACCACCGGCAGGGCCTGGACAGCCTCAGCCGAGCGCACCGGCGACTCCAGCACCGGGCCGCGACCGGCGACGATGTCCACGGCCACCCCGGCGGCCTTCAGCGGCACCACGATGTCGGAGAACAGGATCGCCGCGTCCGCGTCGTGGCGGCGCACCGGTTGCATCGTGATCTCGGCGAGCAGGTCGGGACGGAAACACGAGTCGAGCATGCCGACCTCGCGGCGCAGCTCGCGGTACTCCGGCAGGGAGCGTCCCGCCTGACGCATCATCCACGCAGGACGCCGCGACGGCGTCTCCCCGCGCACCGCCGCCAGCAGCGGCGCGTCCTGCGAGGCACGGCGGGCGGCACGCGCCGTGGCGACCGCCTCTTCAGTCGGACGGAGATCGGCGACGCCGACCGGGGACGAGTTCAGGTCAACCATGTCCACGATTATGCCAGTTCCCGCGCGAACTACGGCAACGACGGCGCGCCTGCGCCACACACCCCCGCCCGCCCGTTATGTTGGCCGGTGTGAGCGTTGATTCAGAGATGACAGGTACAGCGGGTCAGGCCTTGGGCGCCGACACCGCGGCGACCGTCCCCGCGCCGTTCCGGGACGCGGTCACCTCCATGCACGCCGCCACGGTGCGCACCGGGATCACGGTGACCGACATCCGCCCGCCGCGGAAACTCGCCCCCTACAGCCACGCCATCGGACTGGAGGTCGACCGAATACAACCGGGGTCGCTCCCCGGGGACGGTGGGGACGACGGTGGGGAAGCCGCCGTCCCCACAGACTCCGACGGTGACGCCTTCGGCAGGTTGATCCTGCTCCACGACCCCAAGGGCTCCGAGGGCCCGGGCATGATGAAGCTGGTCGCCTACATCCAGGCCGACCTCGACGCCTCGGTCGCCGAGGACCCGCTGCTGCCCGAGGTCGCCTGGGACTGGCTGACCGAGGGGCTCCACGGCAGCACCTTCAGCGACCTCGGCGGCACCGTCACCGCCACCGCGTCCAGCAGGTTCGGTGACATCGGCGGACCGGCCCACGCCTTCCAGGTCGAGATGCGCGCCTCGTGGACGGCGTCGGGCACCGACCTGTCCGACCACGTCACCGCGTTCTCCAAGGTGCTCGCCAACGTGGCGGGCCTGCCGCCCGAAGGGGTGACCGCCCTGAAGGGTAGGTAAGGTGGCCCCCGTGGCAGAACACCTCACCTCGCCCCGCGACGGCGTCCCCGCCCTGTCCGACACGATCGAGACCGTGCGGGAGGCGACCGAATCGCTGGCCGCAGGGCACGGGCCCATCGCCGTGGACACTGAACGGGCCTCCGGCTTCCGCTTCGACGACCGTGCCTTCCTGGTGCAACTGCGACGCCAAGGCTCCGGCACCCACCTCGTCGACCCGGCGACCGTTCCGCAGGCCGGCGCCGTGCTGGCCCCGCTGATGGACTCCTCCCCCTGGATCCTGCACGCCGCGCACAGCGACCTGCCCGCCCTGACCTCCCTGGGCTGGCACACCCCGGAACTGCACGACACCCAGATCGCCGGACGCCTCCTCGGCTACGGGCAGATCGGCCTGGCCGGGATGCTCGAGGAGTTCCTCGGGGTCACCGTGGCCAAGGACAAGGGCCGGGAGGACTGGTCCGCCCGGCCGATCCCCGGGCCCATGCTCACCTACGCCGCGCTGGACGTGGAGATGCTCATCGAGCTGCGCGACGTCGCCCTCTCCCGGCTCGACGACCTGGGCCGCACCGACTGGTACCGCCAGGAGTGCGCCCACGTACGTGCGGCGTGGACGCACCCGGTGCCCGAACCCGACTGGCGCAAGCTACGCGGCCTCGGGCACGTGCGCGACCCCCGCGAGCTCGAGACCGCCCGCCGGCTCATCTACGCCCGCACCGCCATCGCCCGTGAGAGTGACGTCCCGCCCGAGCACGTGCTGCGCGGCTCCTCCATCCTGGAACTGGCCCAGGGCACCGGACGCGGCGGACGCGCAGGAAGCTCAGGACGCCAGATCGACCGCGAGATCGCCGGCGGCTCGCGCCTTGTGCGCTCCTCGCGCGGGTCAGTCGGCCGCGAGGTGAAGTCGACGCTGACCAGGGCAATGTCCGAGGCGCTGCGCCAGGCCGCCGAGGCCGACGCCTCCTCCCTGCCCGGACGCTTGAGCACCTCCGGCGGATTCCCCGACCACCGCACGTGGGAGCGCGACCACCCGATCGCCTTCCACCTGCTCGGCGAGTTCCGCGAGGCACTGTCGGACGTCTCGGAGTCCACCGGCATCAGGACCGAAGACCTGCTGACCGTGCGCTCACTGCGCTCGGTGGCCTGGGAGACCTCGCGCGCCGTCGCTGACGGTTTGCTGGCCGATGCGGCCTCGGAACACCTCGACGAGCCCGGTGACGATCAGGTTATTGACCTGGACACCGTTCTGGATGCCGACCCGGTCGGCGCAACGGTGGACGTTGCGGTCGCCGACCCGGTGGGTGCACTGGAGGACGCGCTGGGCCGCGCTCTCGAGTCGAGGGAATGCCGTGCCTGGCAGCGTGACCTCCTGGTCGACGCCTTCCTGCCCGTGCTCGCGGGGCAAGTCACCTGAGCCGGCTTCCCCCCCCCCCCCGGCACCCGACTCCCGACCTGCCCCCTATCCCCTGCCCTCTGCCCCTCGCACAGGGGCAAATAGTCGCCCCTCCAGGTAGCATTTCGGGTCGAAATCCTACCTGGAGGGGTGATCGCTCGACGGGGGCGGACCGGGGCGGACGACTGCGCACAGTGGGGGACCTCAGCGTCGCACCGCCGACCCCCTCCACTCCAGCGTGTAGACACATCACCCCTCCAGGCAGCATTTCAGGCCGAAAGCCTGCCTGGAGGGGTGATCGCTCCACCGTGGAAAGGGCGAGGGAAGAGCGCGGGAAGGGGGCGGGGCGAAGAGCTAGCGCAAGTCGCTAGCTCAGGTCGCCGGCCTCGGCGCGGCGGTGGGCCTCCTGGGACGCCCAGTCGCGCACCTGCTCCACCACCGAATCGACGTCCAGGCCGACCTCGGCGAGGACCTCACCACGCGAACCGTGGGCGAGGTAGCGCTGGTCGACGCCCAGGTAGCGCACCGGGGTGGGCACCGAGGCCTCCGAGGCAGCGCGGGCGAGCATCTGGCCCGCACCGCCGTGCACGCCGTTGTCCTCGACGGTGATGACCAGGTCGTTGTCGCGAGCCAGTTCGACGACGGAGTCCGCGACCGGGGTGACCCACAGCGGGTCGATGACCGCCGCCGCGTGTCCGTCGGCCGAGAGTGCCTCCGCCGCGGCGAACGCCTGGGCGGTCAAGGGACCGTAGTTGACGATGAGGACGCGCAGTGACTTTCCACCGCCGAACACGCCACCGTCAGACCCGGCCGACCCGTCAGACCCAGCATCATCAGCACCCCCGGAGGTCTCGGCGAGCACGTCGTAGTCGGCGGTGGAGTACACCGCGTCGACGTCCTTCGGGACTGCTCCCTTGGAGAACCTGACCACCGAGGGCCCGTCGGAGATCCCGACACAGCGGTCGAGCGCCTCGACCAGGCGTGCACCGTCGCGCGGGGCGGCGACGTGGATCCCCGGGACGATGCCGGCGATGGAGAGGTCCCACATCCCGTTGTGGCTCGCCCCGTCCGACCCGGTGATCCCGGCCCGGTCGAGGACGAAGGTCACGGGCATGTGCAGCAGGCCGACGTCCATCAGCATCTGGTCGAAGGCCCGGTTGAGGAAGGTGGAGTACACCGCGACGACCGGGTGCAACCCGCCGAGGGCCAGCCCGGCGGCGGAGGTCACGGCGTGCTGCTCGGCGATGCCCACGTCGAAGGTGCGCTCCGGGAAGACCTCGCCGAAGCGGGCCAGACCGGTGGGCCCGGCCATCGCGGCGGTGATGGCGACGACGTCCTCGCGGCGCCTGCCGATCTCGATGAGCTCGTCGGCGAAGACGTCCGTCCAGCCGCGGGCGCTGACCTGCACGGCGCGTCCGGTGAGCGGGTCGATGACGCCGGTGGAGTGCATCTGGTCGGCCTCGTCGTTCTCCGCGGGGCCGTAGCCGTTGCCCTTCTTGGTGACGATGTGCACGATGATCGGTCCGCCGTAGTCGCGGGCGTAGGTCAGGGCGGCCTCGACCGAGCGCACGTCGTGGCCGTCGACGGGGCCGACGTACTTCAGCCCGAGGTTGCTGAACAGCTCCTGCGGGATGACGGCGTGCTTCACGCCCTCCTTGAAGCTGTGCAGCAGCTTGAAGGCGTGGTCGCCGACGGCACCGAGGCGGCCGAGGGAGTTCTTGCCCTGCTCCATGACCTTGTCGTAGGCCGGCTGCATGCGCATGCCGGCGAGGCTGTGGGCGAGCCCGCCGATCGTCGGCGAGTAGGACCGGCCGTTGTCGTTCACGATGACGGTCAAGGGCCTGTCCTTGCCCTCGGCAATGTTGTTCAAGGCCTCCCAGGCCATGCCACCGGTGAGTGCACCGTCGCCGATGACCGCGGCCACCCGGCGGTCGGACTGGCCGGTGAGCTCGAAGGCCTTCGCCAGCCCGTCCGCGTAGGACAGCGACGCCGAGGCGTGCGAGGACTCGGTCCAGTCGTGCGGGCTCTCGGCCCGGTCGGGGTAGCCGGACAGCCCGTCACGCTGCCGGAGGGTGTCGAACAGGTTGCGCCGCCCGGTGAGGATCTTGTGCACGTAGGACTGGTGTCCGGTGTCGAAGATGATCGGGTCCGACGGCGAGTCGAAGACCCGGTGCAGGGCGATCGTGAGCTCCACGACCCCGAGGTTGGGCCCCAGGTGCCCGCCGGTGGCCGAGACCTTGGCGATGAGGAACTCCCGGATCTCCCCGGCGAGGGTCTCCAGCTGGCCAGGCGTCAGCGTCCGGAGGTCCGCCGGTGACGATATCTTTTCGAGAATCGACATACCCGTTCTCACTTCTCCGTCCCAGTCGTCGGACGAACGACTACCTACGCTTCACACTTGCTGCCTGAGTCACAGGCACTGCGACCATCTTACGGGCAGTGCCCGGGTTCACATCATCGGACCTCAACAATTCCCGTGACCGGGGGTTCTGACGTACCTCACGAGGACCTCGACGTGGTGGGTGAGCCCGAACGCGTCGACCACCTCCACCGCCTCCGGCTCGTAGCCGTGGGCGAGGAAGGACGCCGCGTCGCGCGCGGCGGTCGCGGGGTCGCAGCCGATGTGCAGCACCACGGCGGGTTCCCTGGCGGCGATCGCCTCGACGACCTCGCGTCCGGCTCCGGTGCGCGGCGGGTCGAGGACCACGACCGACGGTGCGCGCAGCGTCCCGATGGCCGAGCCCACGTCGGCGGTGACGAAGGAGACGTCCCGCCCTGCGAGGCCGGTGCGTCCTGCGCCGGTCGCCGGCGAGGCGATGTCCACGCAGTCCACCGCGATCCCGGGCGCTGCCGACAGCATCGCCGCGGCCAGGACGCCGGCACCGCCGTAGAGGTCCCAGCCGACCGTGGCGTCCTGCGCGGTGTTGCGTGCGACCCAGGCGGCGTAGTGGGCGGACGCACCGGCGTGCGCCTGCCAGAACGACTCCACCGGCACCGGGCAGGCGCGGTCACCGATGGTGCGCGTCACGTTCCCGTCACCGGCCAGGACACTACGGGGTGCGGCGGCAGGACGCTTGGCGCCGCGACGCCGACGGCGTGTGTGTGCACGCGGCGGCCGCGGCGGGACCTCGACGATCCCGCGCACCCCGTCGTCACCGAGCGCGACGCAGACCTCCGCGCCCGGGGTCAGCTCGTGGGCGGCGAGTTCCTCAGCCAAGCCCTCGGCCAGGCCCGGGGCCCACTGGGCACAGACACCGGAACCGTCCGCCCCCAGGGCGACGACCCCGTTGCTGCCCCGGCGACGCAGCCCGACCTGGCCGGACGCGTCGACGCCGAGGCGCACGCGGGTGCGGTAGCCGGTGAACGGCGTGAGCGACCGGGACTCCAGCACCTGCGGGCCCAACTCGATCCCGCCGATGCGCTGGAACTGCTCGACGACCACCTGCCGCTTGAACTCCACCGAGCCCTGCGCGTCGACGAAGTCGAGGTCGCAGCAGCCCGCGCCGGCGGCCGCGGCGGCACACACCGGGGCGACCCGGTGCGGCGAGGGCACGGCGATCGCGTCGGCGTCGACGACCTCACCCGTGAGGAAACGTGCCTTGTCCTTCGCCTCGTCGAGGGCCACCGGGACGCCCTGCTCGCCCGGCAACGCACCGCGCACGAACACCGCGCGGCCGTCGACCCGGGCGACGGACGTCCCGCCGTGTGCCGGGCCGAGGACGTCGACCGTCTGCATGCCCCCGCTCATGCCGCACGCTCCGAGGCGTCGGCCTTCTTCACGGCCCACACCGTGACCAGCACGACCACCGCGGTCAGCGGCAGCCCCATGATGATGCGCGCCACGCCGAGGGCGCCGACCGCGTCATCCTGGACGTAGAGCCACTGCTGCACGACGAAACGTCCGAAGAACACCACCGACCAGGCCAGCGTGGCGATGCTGTACACGCGCACCGCCGTGCGGTTGCTGCGCCAGCGGTGCCCGGAACCGTTGACACCGTTCCAGATCACCGCGACCAGCGGCCAGCGCACGACGACCGAGCCCAGGAAGACGATCCCGGCGACCAGCGAGTACCAGATGCCGTAGGCGAAGTAGCCCTTGGCGTCGCCGAGCCACCAGGCGATCACCGCGCAGATGCCCACGCCCATCAGACCGGAGACCGCCGGCATCAGGGTCTCCTTGCGCGCCAGGCGCCACAGGAACACCACCACCGACACCGCGACGGCGGCGATCAGGGCGGCGGTCAGACCCCACCGGGAGTTCACCGGCACGAGCACCAGCACCGGCAGCACCGAGGCGACGAGCCCCGACAGTCCGCCGAGCTGCTCGAGGACGGTGGGTGTGGCGTCCTCGGTCTCCACCGTGTGCTCGGTGTCGACCGTGTCTTCTTCGGCCGGGGTGCGGCCGTCGTCGTGCGTCACTGTGTGTCCCCGTCGGCGGCGTCCTTCTGACGCTGTTCGACAACCTTGCGCAGTTCGGCGGCCATCGCCGCGGGGATCGTCACCGGCAGCGCCTGGCCGACCGGGTGCGGCTCGGTGCCGCGGTAGACGAACGTCCGGGAGATCACCTCGTAGGCGAGTTCCGCGAGTTGGTCTGCCTTGTCCGCCGGGCCGGCCAACGTCATCCGCAGCATCCACCGCGGACCGTCCACACCGATCACCCGCATGGTGCCGGCCTTCATCGTCCCGATGATCTCGGTGCCCCACAGGTTCCGGCCCCACTCGACCTGCAGGCCGTCGCCGTTCATGCCCGCAGTGACCTCGGAGATGTTCTCCTCCCACTGCCGGCCGGTGCGCGGGGCGGCGAGGGCGACGGGGGTGAGCCGTCCGAACGGGGTGAGGATGTGGATCATCTGCGGCCCCTTGGGCCCCATCTCCACCTGCACCTCCCCGTCGTGCGGCACCGGCACGCGCACAGAGCCGAGGTCCAGCCCGCTCTTGGCGAAGTCGGAGTAGTCGAAGGTGGTGTAGTCCACGCTGTCGCCGTCGAACGGGCCGAAGTCGCCGTTGACCGGGTCGTAGGACGCACTGGGGCCGGCGACGGCGGGGTCGCCGCCCGCCGGCGCGGCGTCCGGTGCGTCCTGCGCGTCCGGCACAGCGCCCGCAGCATCCGGCGCGTCCTGCGTCGGCGCCGTCGGCACCTGCGCGTCCGTCGCGGCGGTAGCGGTGGAATCTTCGTCACTCTTCTTGTTGAACGGCCACATGGCTCGGACTCTCCTCAAATCTCGACGTAACGGGTGTACAGCTCAGGACGTGGGAAAACGGGTCAGGCCCCGGTGGAACCGTGGCCCCCGGCGCCGCGGGCGGTCTCACCGAGGGCGTCGACGTCGGCGACCTCCTCGACGTCGCACAGCGACACCTCCTGGACGAGCAGCTGCGCGATGCGGTCTCCGCGGTGGATGACGACCGAGGTGTCCCGGTCCAGGTTGATCAGACAGACCTTCACCTCGCCACGGTAGTCCGCGTCGATGGTCCCGGGGGCGTTGACGATGGAAACCCCCTGCTTCCAGGCCAGTCCGCTACGCGGGTGCACCAGTCCCACGGTGCCCACCGGCAGGGCGAGGGCCACGCCGGTGCCCACCAGCGCCCGCTCACCCGGGGCAAGTGTGAGGTCCTCGGCGCTGGACAGGTCCAGGCCCGCGTCACTGGGGTGGGCGCGGCTCGGGAGGGGGAGGTCGGGGTCGAGTCGCGCGATGCGCAACGGTGCGTCGTGACTGTCGGTCATGCCCGTGAAGTCTACCGGCGCGGTCCGGTTACTGACCTAACGGCCCGCAGGATAGACTAAGGGATCGTGAGCGAGCCCGAGCCGACAGGAGATGACGTGCCACAGGAACCCGGAGAGAGCCGTGCCGGTCAGGCCGGCGATGCCGGCGAGGCAGGCAGGGTCCGTGCGGACGTCCTCTACCGCGAGCGTCAGCGCGTCCCGATGTCCTGGTGGCTCATCGGCCTCGGGGTGACCACCCTGGTCGGGTTCCAGGGGCAGATGGGCCGCGAGTGGTACTGGGGCGTCGTGGTCGGCGCGGTCGTCCTCGCGGCGGTCGTGTGGGCGCTCCTGCACCTGTCCAGCAATGAGCTCGTCGTGGAGCGCGACGAGAGCGGCGAGACCTGGCTGCACGCCGGGGAGGCGTCGCTGCCGATGTCGGTGGTCAGCCGCAGCCTCCCGGTGCCGCCCAGTGCCCGCAGTGCGGCGATGGGCCGGCAGCTCGACCCCGCCGCCTTCCTCTACCACCGCCCCTGGATCCCCTCCATGGCGATGCTGGTCCTCGACGACCCGGACGACCCCACCCCCTACTGGCTGGTCTCCACCAACGAGCCCGAGCAGCTGCTCGACGCCCTCGGCACCCCCCGCGCCTGACCGGGCGACCCCCGCCCGGTCACTCCCCGGTCACTCGCAGTCGATGCAGACGAGGTTGCCCTTGCCGTCGTCCTCGGCGATCCGGGTGCGGTGCTGCACGAGGAAGCAGACCGAACAGGTGAACTCGTCGTCCTGACGGGGCACCACCGACCCGCTGAGCTCCTCGCCGGACAGGTCCGCCATCGGCACGTCGATCGGCTCGACGATGTCGCCGTCGTCGTTGTCGTCGACGGCGGGCTCCGCCTTCTCCGCGGCCTTCAGCCCCTCGAGGGAGTCGGTCTCGATCTCGTCCTCCGAGCGGGTGCGGGGGGAATCGTAGTCAGTCGCCATGATGATGCTCCTAGGGTCGTCCGTTATCCGACCGTCACCGGTTGCGGCGGTGGATAAGGCTGTGCTGTTTCTTGGCTGTTGCTGGTGTGCAGTCGTGCAGGTGTGGTCTCACGTGTCGGCGAGGTTGCGGTGCCCGTCGAGTCACCGGCTCAGCCTCACCCAACGACCGGGGTTTACCCTGCCGGCAACGACGTGTCGGCGACGGATATTCCCGACGTTTGACGCGCATAGTAAAGCAGCGGGGAACCATTGTCACGTTGCCTATCGGCACGACCGGTGGAGCACCACCCGAGAACGCCTACCGTGCCCCCGGAAAAGGGGGCCGTACGGCCGTCCGTGCCCCCGTCAGGGAACGTCCACGGGCGCCGGGAAGATGGTCGCCAGGACGCGTTCAGCGAGGTCGTCGACGATTCCGGGGACCGCGGCAAGAACACCCACCCCCTCGTCGTACCCCCGCTCCAGCGGGGGCATGTGCACCACCGCCCCCGCACGCGCGGCGATGAGGCTCCCGGCGGCATGGTCCCAGGGCCCCAGCCCGTGCTCGTAGTAGGCGTCCAACGCACCGTCCGCCACCGCACACAGGTCCAGGGCGGCCGAACCGATGCGCCGGATGTCCCGGATCTCCGGCAGCAGGTCGCCGAGCAACCCGGCCTGGGCGCGACGGCGCGAGGCGAGGTAGGAGAACCCCGTGCCGACCAGCGCCGACGACAGCGACGACAGTTCCGGTAACGCCGACCGCTCGCGGTCTGCCGTGCCTGCCGTGTCCGCCTCGTCGATGACCAGGTCGCCGCCGGTGCACGCCGAGTACACCCGCTTACGGGCGATGTCGGCGACGGCGCCGGCGACCGGGACCCCGTCGACACACGCCGCCATGCTGACCGCACTGGCGGGGATGCCGTAGACGAGGTTGACCGTGCCGTCGACAGGGTCCACGACCCACGTCACACGGTCCTGCGCCAGCACGCCACCGTCCTCCTCCCCCAGCACGGCGTCGTACGGTGCGAGCTCGCCGAGGCGCCGGCGGATCAGCCGTTCACTCGACCGGTCGATGGCCGTCACCGGGTCGACCTCGGAGGACTTCGTCGCCTCGACCCGGATGCGCCCGTCGCCCCCGGCACTGCGTGTCCGCGCCTCGGCCACGTGCAGCGCCGCCTCGGACGCCACCGTCACCGCGACCCGACGCAGCTCGTCCGGCGTGCGTCCTGCAAGTGCGCGGCCCGCCGAGGGCGGGGGGACGTCCGTGGTGGTCCGGTCCAGTCTGATCTGTTCACCCATGGGCCCCATCCTGCCAGCAGGCCCGCGGGGCTGGCGGTGCACCCACGGCGTCGGTTCGGCGCACTGTCCGGTGTCCGCGGCTGCGGTAGCATGGGTACCCATGACAGACACAGCCAGCAATGGGCAGGAGTCGACCGCATTCGGGGTCGACATCGGGGGCAGTGGCATCAAGGGCGCACTGGTGGACCTGGGCACCGGAGAGTTCATCGGCGACCGCATCCGCATCGACACTCCCCGGCCCGCCACCCCGGAGGCCGTGGCGGACACGGTCGCCGACCTGCTCGACGAGGCCGGCTGGACGGGGCCCGTCGGCGTGACCGTGCCCGCCGTGGTGCGCGGCCAGGTCGCCCGGACGGCCGCGAACATCGACCCCGCGTGGATCGGCACGGACTGCCAGGAGCTCTTCGGCGGCCGGCTGACGGTCGACGGCTCGCCGCGCGCGGTCAGCGTCCTCAACGACGCCGACGCCGCCGGCATCGCCGAGACCGCCTACGGCAGCTCGGCGGATGGTGAGGACGGGACCGTCCTGTTCCTGACCTTCGGCACCGGCATCGGTTCGGCGTTGATCTACAACGGCACCCTGTTCCCCAACTCCGAGCTCGGCCACCTGAACTTCCCGGCCATGGACGCCGAGAAGTGGGCGTCGTCGGCGGTGCGCGACAACGAGAAGCTCAGCTACAAGGAGTGGGCCCGCCGGGTCGACCGGGTGCTCCACGAGTACGTGCGCATCCTCAACCCGTCGCGGATCATCGTCGGCGGCGGTATCTCCAAGAAGCACCACAAGTGGGTTCCTGAACTCACCGTGGACGTGGACGTGGTGCCCGCCACCCTGCTCAACCGGGCCGGGATCGTCGGGGCCGCGTTGGCCGTGACCCACGGAATGCGGCCCTGAACGCTGAAATTCAGCCCAACTGGGTTATAATGGGGGGTCGATTGTGCTCCTGACAAAGGACCACGCACTGCAAGTCCCCTGACCCCGCAAGAAAGGTCTTTCGTGGCGGCCCACACCAGTTCCACCTCCGGTAGCGACACCGAGGGCACCGACGCTCCCGGAACCCCGGCATCGTCGGCCGGTCGAAGGGTGGCCAAGAAGACCACCGCGAAGAAGGCCGTCCGTACGGCCACCCGCAAAGCAGCGTCGCCGGTGACTCCGGCGGCACAGCCGGCACCGGCCGCGAGCCCTGCCGCTGACGCCTCCCCCGCGGCGTCCACCGCCGGCGTCAACGCAGCGTCCCCGCAGGCCACGTCCGCCGAAGATGCGCCGAAGAAGACCGCCGCGAAGAAGGCGGCCACCAAGACCGCCAAGAAGACCGCGGCGAAGAAGACGGCCGCGAAGAAGACGACCCGCAAGTCCACGCGCAAGGCGGCGACCAAGACGGCCGCCCCCGCGTCCGGCGCCAAGGGTGCGTCCGCCACCAAGGACGCCGACCCGGCGGCCGGGGACGCGACCCTCGACAAGACCGCCACCGACGGCGTCACCGAGGACTCCGACGACGAGGACATCGACGGCCTCCCCGGCGACATCGAGATCGACGAGGACGACGTTGACGACGTTGACGACGTTGACGATGTCGATGACGTCGACGACGTCGAAGAGGCCTCGGACGGCGACGAGGACGCCGCCTCCCCCGCGGTCGTCACCCCCGCCGGCGCGGTCACCGACGGTGACGACGACGAGGAGGACGACAAGCCCGAGGCCGGCAGCTTCGTCTGGGACGAGGACGAGTCCGCCGCACTGCGCCAGGCCCGCAAGGACGCCGAGCTCACCGCCTCCGCCGACTCCGTGCGCGCCTACCTCAAGCAGATCGGCAAGGTCGCGCTGCTCAACGCCGAGCAGGAGGTCTCCCTGGCCAAGCGCATCGAGGCCGGCCTGTACGCCCACCACAAGATGGACGAGCTCAAGGCGAGCGGCGAGAAGGTGTCGCCGATGCAGCGCCGCGACTTCCGCGAGATCGAGCGCGACGGCCGCAAGGCCAAGAACCACCTGCTCGAGGCCAACCTGCGACTCGTGGTCTCCCTGGCCAAGCGCTACACCGGACGTGGCATGGCGTTCCTGGACCTCATCCAGGAGGGCAACCTCGGCCTGATCCGCGCGGTGGAGAAGTTCGACTACACCAAGGGCTACAAGTTCTCCACGTACGCCACCTGGTGGATCCGTCAGGCCATCACCCGTGCGATGGCCGACCAGGCCCGCACCATCCGCATCCCGGTGCACATGGTGGAGGTCATCAACAAGCTCGGCCGCATCCAGCGCGAGCTGCTGCAGGACCTCGGCCGCGAGCCCACCCCGGACGAGCTGGCCCGCGAGATGGACATCACCGTGGACAAGGTGCTGGAGATCCAGCAGTACGCCCGCGAGCCGATCTCCCTGGACCAGACCATCGGCGACGAGGGCGACAGCCAGCTCGGCGACTTCATCGAGGACTCCGAGGCCGTCATCGCCGTCGACGCGGTCAGTTTCACCCTGCTGCAGGACCAGCTGCAGGACGTGCTGCACACGCTCTCCGAGCGCGAGGCCGGCGTGGTCAAGCTGCGCTTCGGGCTCACCGACGGCATGCCGCGCACCCTCGACGAGATCGGGCAGGTCTACGGGGTCACCCGTGAGCGCATCCGTCAGATCGAGTCGAAGACGATGTCGAAGCTGCGCCACCCGTCGCGCTCCCAGGTGCTGCGCGACTACCTCGACTAGTCCGGCCGCGGCTCGGTCCGGACCGGCCCCGACACCACAGAACCCCTCCCGCCGTTCACGCGGCCGGAGGGGTTCGGTGTCTGTCCCGTCGGTGTCTGTCCCGTCGGGGTCTCTAGTCCTCGCCCCTGTTCTCCATGCAGGCGCGCACCTCGTCGGCGTCGTTCGACGAGCAGTCCTGCAACGTCTGCGCCGTGCTGTTGGTCACCACGCCGGACAGGGCCACCGCCACGATCGCCACGACCACCGCCGCCATCGGGTAGCCGCGCCCCAGACGCGGGGAACGTACCGCCACGATCAGCGCGACCAGGGCGATGGCCAGGACGACCACGCTGATGATCAGCCCGAGCCACGGGAACAGCGCGGCCGGCAGCGCGAGCACCGCCAGCACGATCGCCACCAGGCCGAGCCTCCCCTGTACCCGGGGCTGCTCCCCCGCCCCGTCTCGTCCGGTCGGTCGTGCTGCTCCCGTATTCTTCGCCATGCGGTCCAGCCTATCGGACGCCCCCTCGCGTCCCCACGCTCACCAGTCGCGCAGGTAGGCGATCCGGTCGTGCAGCTGCTCGGCGGTGCACAGCGCCGTCGGCGGGCCGCCGCAGTTACGGCGCACCTCGTTGTGGATCGCACCGTGCGGACGCCCGGTACGCTGCGACTTCGCGCCGACGAGGGCGTTGAGCTTCTTCCTCAGGCCCGGCAGCTCCTCGCTGGCGACCTTCTTCGTCTCGGCCTCCCCCGACTCCCCGGCGGAGTCCTTGCCGGAGTCCTTGCCGGCGGCGGCCGTCTCGGCCGCCTGCCTGGCCGCCTTGTCCCGGTTGTCCAGCTGGGAGGACTGCCGGGCACGCAGCAGCGTCCTCATCTGCTCGGCGTCCAGCAGGCCGGGCAGGCCGAGGTACTCCTGCTCCTCTGCGGAGCCGGTCATCGTGGCGGTGCCGTAGGTGGAGCCGTCGAAGATGAGGCTCTCCAGCTCCGCCTCGGCACCGAGGGTCTCGTAGCCGCCGAGCTCGTCCGGCTCGGACTCCTCCTTGTTGGCCTGGGCGAGCAGCTCGTCGTCCCAGCCCTCGTTGGGCCGGTCGGGCTTGCCGAGCACGTGGTTGCGCTGGCGTTCCATGTTGGACGCCAGGTCGAGCAGCACCGGCACGCTCGGCAGGAACACGCTGGCGGACTCGCCGGGGCGCCGCGAACGCACGAAACGTCCGATCGCCTGGGCGAAGAACAGCGGGGTGGACGCCGAGGTGGCGTACACGCCCACCGCCAGGCGTGGCACGTCCACGCCCTCGGAGACCATGCGCACCGCGACCATCCACAGGTCGGTGGAGTCGGAGAACTCCTTGATCCGGTCACTGGAGCCCTGCTCGTCGGAGAGCACCACGGTGACCTTCGTGCCGGTGAGCTTCTCCAGCATCGCGGCATAGGCGCGCGCGGTGGTGGTGTCGGTGGCGATGACCAGGCCGCCGGCGTCCGGGATCGACTCGCGCAGCTGCATCAGGCGGGTGTGCGCTGAGCTGAGCACCGCGGGGATCCACTCGCCCTTCGGGTCCAGGGCCGTCTTCCAGGCGCGCGCGGTCTGCTCCGCGTTCAACGGGGTGCCCAGGCGAGCCTCGTACTCCTCACCGGCGCTGTCTCGCCACCGGGCCTGCCCGGAGTAGGCCAGGAAGACCACCGGACGCACCACGCCGTCGGCCAGCGCGTCGGAGTAGCCGTAGGTGTAGTCGGACTGGGAGACCAACGACCCGTCGACGTCCTTGTACTCCACGAAGGGGATCACCGAGTCATCGGAGCGGAAGGGCGTACCGGTCAGCGCCAGCCGGCGTTCGGCCTGCTCGTAGGCGAACCGCACGCCGTCGCCCCAGCTCTTCGCGTCACCGGCGTGGTGGATCTCGTCGAGGATGACCAGGGTCTTGCGCGCGGTGGCGACCTGGTAGTGCTTGGTGGGCTTCATGCCGACCTGGGCGTAGGTCACCGCCACCCCGTCGTGGGCGTTGTTGACCGCCGAGGAGTTGGTGAACTCGGCGTCGATGGAGATGCCCTGGCGCGCCGCGGCCTGGGACCACTGCGTCTTGAGGTGCTCGGTGGGCACCACGATCACCACGCGCTGCACCGTGCGCGCGTCGAGCAGCATCCGCGCGACCGTCAGCGCGAACGTGGTCTTGCCCGCGCCCGGGGTCGCGACGGCGAGGAAGTCCTGCGGGGCGGTGTCGATGTAACGTCGGAGTGCGGCCTGCTGCCAGGCACGGAGCGTGCCGTATGCGGTGGCCCCACTCACTTCTTGCGGAGTCCCTGGTAGATGCTCTCGCAGTCGGGGCAGACCGGCGAGCCGGGCTTTGCCTGCTTGGTCACCGGAAAGGTCTCGCCGCAGAGTGCGACGACCATGCGTCCGTTGATCGCGGAGTCGACGATCTTGTCCTTCTTCACGTAGTGGAAGAACTTCGGGGTGTCGTCCGAGGTCTGGTCATCGGTCCGGACGTCGGGCCGCTCAATCGTTGTCGTTCCAGGAGTAGTCACGTCACCATAATGCCCCGCCCCTGCCGTGTTTTCCAGCCGTGCCGGTCGCGTGGCAGGTCGGGTGGCCGCACCGTTGGTTGTGGTTCGCGACGACAGGACTACGGTTGTCCCCATGTCCAACCACTCTGCCCGTCGCCGTCGTGGGGACGACGTCTCGGTGATCACCGACGCCCGGCGGTCCCCGTTGGACGACTGGCGTCACCGCCGTCGGCTCTACGCGGGCCTGCAACTGTCGCGTATCCCGTTGCTGGGTGCGGCGGTCGGCGCCTACGCGTGGTTGCACAGTCCCGCCCTCGCCGCGGTGTTCGCGGTGATCTCGCTCCCGCTGCCGTGGGTGGCGGTGCTGCTGGCCAACGAGAAGAGCGACGACCGGGAGAAGGGCGAGCCGAAGGTGTACAAGCCGGCGCTGGCCCGGCAGTACCGTGCCGCGGCCGCCGGACCACAGCTGGACGGCCCGGCCCGTGAGGAACTCGAGGGCCCGGCGGCGACGGGGTACACGGTGATCGACGCCGAACCTGAAGACACAGTAGATAAGGAACAGACAGAGGATCATGACCGTTGACGCACACTCCCCGGCCCTCGGGGATCTCGTCCTGGCCCTGACCACCCTGGACTACGGCACGCCCCTGCTGTTGTCCGCCCTGGGACGCGAAGGCTACGCGGAGGCACTGGCCGGCAACCCCGGCGGCGCGGTATGGCACCTCAACGAGCGCGACCAGCGTGAGGTCTGCGACGCCCGCGGCGTCCTGCTCACGCGCGCGTTCTTCCTGCGCGAGCCGGTGCCGCGCACCGCGCTGGCGGACGTCCTGGGCGCCGCGCTCGTCGACGCCCTCATCGACGCCGGGGCCCTGTTGGCGCAAGACGCTCAGGACACACAGCCCACTGTGCGCGCGCACGTCGACGTGCGGCCCGTCACCCACGACGTCCACGGTGCCCACGGCGCCGAGGTGCTCGTGGTGTCCGACCCGGACGCCTCGCTGGAGGAGTTCACCCCCGGCGACGACCACGTCCCCGGCGTCGGGCAGGCTCCGTTGACCCTGTTCAACCAGGTCCCGTCCGGGCCGGTGGACAGGCTGCTCGACCTGGGCACCGGTTCCGGTGTGCTGGCGCTGATGCTGGACGCGCGGCACACCGTGGCCACCGACGTCCACGACCGTGCGCTCGGTTTCGCCCGGGCGTCGCTGCGCTCGAGCACCGGCAGGGAGGTCGACTGGCGTTGCGGCAGCTGGTTCGAGCCGGTCGAGGGCGAGGAATTCGACCGGATCGTCTCCAACCCACCGTTCGTCGTCGGGCCGGCGCAGGACGGCCAGATCTACCGTGACTCCGGCCTCGGGCTGGACGACGCCACCCGCACCGTGGTGCAGGGGGCCGCGGCCCACCTCTCCCCCGGTGGCACCGCGCACCTGCTCGGCGCGTGGGCCACCTCCCTGTCGGAGTCCGCGGCCAGCCGCGTCGCCGGCTGGATCCCCGCCGAGGGCGTCCGCGCCTGGGTCGTCCAGCGCGACGAGGTCTCCCCCTCCGTCTACGTGCGCACCTGGACCGCCGACGCCTCCCTCGACCTGCGCTCGCCGCAGGGGCGCAGGCGGGTGGCCGACTGGTTGTCCTACCTCAAGGAGCACGACATCGCCCGGATCGGGATGGGCTACGTGCACCTGCAGCGTATCGACGGGCCCTCCGAGGTCACCTTCGAGGCGCTGGACTCCCCCGACCTCGGTTTCTTCGGCGACGAGGTCGCCGAGTACTTCCTGCGCGCGGGGTGGCTGGCCGAACAGGACGGCGACGACCTCCTGGACGCCCGCTACCAGGTGCGTCCGGGCCTGGCCCGGGAATCCGTGGAGCTCTCCCGCAGCGGTGCCCAGGCCGACGACGGGTTCACCGAACCGGGTTTCGTCCCCGAGGTCGTCCGTGTCACCCGCACCGACGGTCCCGGTTTCAGCCATGACATCGACGCCCCGCTGTCGGCCGTGCTGGCCGGGCTCACGCCGGACGGGCTGACCCTGCGCGACACCGCCGAACTGTACTGCGCCGTCAACGACCTCGACGAGGAGGCGTTCACCGGGGCCCTGACCCCGCTCGTCGTGGACCTGGTGCGACACGGCGTGGTGCTGCCCGCCGAGTTGGTCGAGGTGCAGCGGTGAAGGCGGTCGTCAGCACGGTGAAGGACGCCAGCGTCACCGTGGACGGCGAGGTCGTCGGCGCGGTCGACGGCAACCGCGACGGCGCCGGGCGCGGCGCGTTGCTCGCGCTCGTCGGCGCCGGACGCGAGGACGGCCCGGACGCCTGGCGCACCGTGGCGCGCAAGATCGCCGAGCTGCGGCTGCTCGTCCCCGCCGGACAAACAGAAGACGCAGAAGACGCCGGTGCGTCCGGTACCGTGCGGCGCGATGCCGGCGCGCAGGACAACGGCGCCGAGGTCCTGGTGGTCAGCCAGTTCACGCTGATGGGGAGCACCGCCAAGGGCCGCAGGCCGTCCTGGTCGGCGGCCGCGCCCGGGCCGGACGCGGAGACCGCGATCAACCTGATCGTCGAGGAGCTGCGCCGGCGCGGACTGCGGGTGGAGACCGGCCGGTTCGGCGCGATGATGGACGTGGCGTCGACGAACGACGGGCCGTACACCGTGATCGTCGAAGCGTCCTGAGGACGGGCGACCTCCCCGCCCCACCACCCCCGGATGAGGGGTCCCGGAAGTACTTTTACCCGCGTACTCACCTGCGGTTTCCTGCGATCACACCGCGATCGTAATCTGCCCGTGACCAAGGACACGTAGCCCCGGAACATTTCGACGCGATCGCCCGTTGGACTGTGCAGAGCTTCCGACACCTAACCCAGGAGGTCAACCAGATGGGCACCCGCACGACGAAGAACTCCGGCACACCGGAGGAGAACGACATCCTGGAGACCACCCGTGACACCGGGGACGCCCCGGCGGAGATCGGGGACACCACCACGTCACACGCAGATACCACGCCCGGGGAGACCTCCGGCGAGGCGAGCACCGAAGCGACCGACGAGACGTCCACCGAGGATACGGCCGAGGACACCACCGAGGTCACGGAGGACAAGGGCCGTCGACGGGGCAACAACGAGAACCCCTCGGCCGACCTGGTCCGCGTCTACCTCAACGGCATCGGCAAGACCGCACTGCTCACCGCGGACGACGAGGTTGAGCTGTCCAAGCGGATCGAGGTCGGCCTCTACGCGGAGCACCTCCTGGAGAACGGTGACAAGCTGACCCGTGCCGCCAAGCGCGACATGAAGGTCCTGGCCCGTGAGGGTCGCGCCGCCCGCACGCACCTGCTGGAGGCCAACCTGCGTCTGGTGGTGTCGCTGGCCAAGCGCTACACCGGTCGCGGCATGCCGCTGCTGGACCTGATCCAGGAGGGCAACCTGGGGCTGATCCGCGCGATGGAGAAGTTCGACTACGCCAAGGGCTTCAAGTTCTCCACCTACGCGACCTGGTGGATCCGCCAGGCGATCACCCGCGGCATGGCCGACCAGTCGCGGACCATCCGACTGCCCGTGCACCTGGTCGAGCAGGTCAACAAGCTCTCCCGGATCAAGCGCGAGATGTACCAGCACCTGGGCCGTGAGGCCACGAACGAGGAGCTGGCCGACGAGTCCGGCATCGACGAGTCGAAGATCGAGATGCTGCTCAAGCAGTCCCGTGACCCGGTGAGCCTGGACATGCCCGTCGGCTCGGACGAGGAGGCGCCGCTGGGCGACTTCATCGAGGACTCCGAGGCCACCGACGCCGAGGCCGCCGTGGTCGCCTCGCTGCGCCACTCCGACGTGCGCGCTGTGCTCGACACCCTCGAGGAGCGCGAGCAGGACGTCATCAAACTGCGCTACGGCCTGGACGACGGGATGCCGCGCACCCTGGACCAGATCGGCCGCAGCTTCGGGCTGTCCCGCGAGCGCGTCCGCCAGATCGAGCGCGAGGTCATGACCAAGCTGCGCGAGGGCGACCGGGCCGCCCGACTGCGCGAGTACGCGGTCTAGAAGCGGCGGGCCGTACACCCGCCGGACCGCGCTCCCACCTGCCCGGTGAACCGTGTACGTTATAGGGCACCACTGTGTGAACAAACCCCTGAACGCGCCCGTCGTACTGCACGGTCGTGTTAGTCAGAGAAAGGCCATGGTCGAGTGAAGGACCTCGTCGATACCACCGAGATGTACCTCCGGACGATCTACGAACTGGAGGAGGAGGGCATTCCCCCGCTCCGCGCACGCATCGCCGAGCGTCTTGAGCAGTCCGGCCCGACCGTGAGCCAGACCGTGGCCCGCATGGAGCGCGACAACCTCCTGTGGATCGCGGACGACCGCTCCCTGAAGCTCACCGAGGAAGGCCGCGACCACGCGACCGCCGTGATGCGCAAGCACCGTCTCGCCGAGCGACTGCTGGTCGACGTCATCGGACTGCCCTGGGAGTCCGTCCACGACGAGGCCTGCCGCTGGGAGCACGTGATGGGTGACGAGGTCGAGAAGCGGCTGCTGGCCGTCCTCGACGACCACAGCACCTCCCCGTTCGGCAACCCGGTCCCCGGCCTGGAGAAGCTGGGCGAGGCGTCCATCGCCGACCCCGCCGACTCCCATCGCGCCTCGGACATCGACCTGAGCTCGCCGCGCAAGGCGACGATCGTCAGCTTCAACGAGATCGTCCAGGTCGAGCACAAGGTGATCGGCAAGCTGGGCCAGTACGACATCCGCCCGGGGACCTCGGTCACCATCCAGGACACCCCGGACGGTCTCACCCTGGAGAACCCGGAAGGTGCCAGCGTGGTCGTCCCCGAGGAGCTCGGGCACGCCATCCGTATCGTCCTCGAAGGGAACTAGTCGCTGATGGGACTCATTGACGGCGGGCACGTGCTCGTCACCGGCGGCGCCGGCTACGTCGGAAGCGTCTGCGCCACCGTGCTGGTCGAGCAGGGCTACCGGGTGACCGTCATCGACGATCTGTCAACCGGCAACCGTGAGGCCGTCCCCGCCGGGGCGACCTTCCTGGAGGGCGACGTCCTGGACCGCGCCCCGGAGGTCCTGGCCGACGACTGCGCGGCGGTCTTCCACTTCGCGGCGAAGTCCCTGGTGGGCGAGTCCGTGCAGGCCCCCGATATCTACTGGCACGGCAACGTGGTCACCTCGTTGAAGCTGCTGGACCTGATGCGGGACAACGGTGTCGACAACCTGGTCTTCTCCTCCACCGCCGCCTGCTACGGCGAACCCGCCTCGGTGCCGATCACCGAGGACATGCCCACCGCACCGACGAACCCCTACGGGGCGTCGAAGCTGTCGATCGACCAGATCATCACCTCCTACGCCGACGCCTACGGGCTGGGCGCGACGAGCCTGCGCTACTTCAACGTCGCCGGCGCGTACGGCTCCACCGGTGAGAACCGTGCCGTGGAGACCCACCTGATCCCCCTGGTCCTGCAGGTCGCCCTGGAGGCCCGGGAGCAGATCATGATCTTCGGCGACGACTGGCCCACCCCGGACGGCACCTGTGTCCGCGACTACATCCACATCAGGGACCTCGCGGACGCCCACCTGTTGGCCGCCCGGTCGAACACCTCCGGTGAGCACCGCATCTTCAACCTGGGTTCCGGCGACGGCTACAGCGTGCAGCAGGTCATCGACACCTGCCGCGAGGTCACCGGCCACCCGATCCCCGCGGTGACCGCACCTCGTCGTGCCGGTGATCCCGCGACCCTGATCGCCTCGTCCGCCCGCGCGGTGGACGCGTTGGGGTGGACCCCGACGCGCAGCGACCTGGGCACGATCGTCCGGGACGCCTGGGACTTCACCTCCCAGCTCGGCGATCGAGCGCACTTCGCACGGCGCTGACCGCCCTGCGGTCCACCAGCGACGCCAGCGTGCCCGCCCGGTCGGTGTCCTTCCCACCGGAGCGGGCGATCTGCGCGTCGATGTGTTCCATTCCCTGACCGACCACGCCGCCCACGAGTCTGGCGGCGGTCCCGTCTGCCACGCCCTCCCACAGCACCCCTGCCAGTGAGAGGGTCAGCAGGTCGTTGCGCAGCGCGCCCGCGTCGGTCGTCGGCTCCGGCGCCGGAGACGCCCCACCGTCGCTCCACATCTCCTCCGTGCAGCGCCGCGCCGCCCGGTGCCCCAGGGCGCCGTGGTTGCCGCACCACCCCAGGAAGGCGATGAGCAGCAACGCCCGGCCCCGGAGCGAACCCCGACCCAGGGTCGCGGCCTCCAACAGGATTCCGAGCACCACCCCCGACTGCCCTGCGGCGCCGAGGGCGACCAGCGTCGGGAACAACGACGCACTGGTGCAGAACTCGAACAACCGCTCAGCCGTTCCAGGGCGCTCCGCCAGCATCCGGCGCACCTCCCGGCGGGTGAGGGTGACCCGCTGGCGGCCCACCGGCATCCACCGGTCCACCGTCACGGCGATCTGCGCGACCGTCTCGCACACGTCCGCGGAGTTCCAGGGTCCCCCGTCCGACTTCGCGGCCGCTCCCGTCGTCCAGCTCGCCGGCAGGAGTGCCGCGAGGTCCTCGTCGTCCTCGGGATCGAGCTCCCGGTCCATCGACTCCGAGGTGCGCTGGGGGTCTCGCACCGTGGAGCACCCCGACGCCACGACGGGGCCCTCGGCGGGATCGTCCACGGTGCCCTCATGGACCACCGTCCACCCGCAGGCGGCGCCGGACGGTTCGACCTGACGCCACCGGGCGCCGGCGGTGATGCCGTCGGTGACGAACATGGCGTTGATCTTCACCGCGGCGTCGCCGAGGGTCAGCGCGGCACCGGCCAGCACATCCACCACGGCGCTGCGCAGTGGCCACGACCGTCGAGTGGTCACCACGACCATGGCGGAGGCCCCGGGCATGTCGTAGAGCGAGCGCGCCAGCGCCTCGGCGCCGGTCCGGGCCGCCCCCTCGACGAGGTCGGTGCGCACGACCGGGCCGAGGGACTCGAGCTGCTCACCGTGACTGCTCAGACCGACGAGCACGATGCTTTCGGTAGGCGTGAAGCCCAGCAGGGCGGGGACGGCGCCGATGAGTCCGCCGGGACCGCCGTCGATCACGACGGGGCCGTCCGTGGCGCCCGGGCGTGCGGGAATGTCGCGGGTTCTCGGGGTGTTGTGGTGTGTGGAAGTCATGGAGACATCCTCCACCGGAGGGCCGGTCACGACCCCTCCGTGCGACTGGTCCGACCAGGAGCGTGTGGATAAACCGGACCCTGTGGATATCCGCCGGGTCGACAGGCGCGACTGGTAGAGTAGATCCACTGCGTCGCACGTCAGTGAAGGGAGTACGCGCACATGTCCGACAGCAACCGTATGTACGAACTCGAGTACCCGGGCCCCTCGGCCCACTCCGTCGACGGTGAGGACGGACTCTCGATGGTCGTCGCGCTCCAGGGCTACGCCGATGCCGGTCGGGGCGTGCAACAGGCCAGCCAGCACCTGCTGCAGGCACTCGACCACGCCACCGTGGCAACCTTCAACGTCGACGAACTCATCGACTACCGCTCCCGGCGTCCCGGCGTCACCCTCGACAACGGGCGCGTCGTGGGCCGCGAGAGCCTGGCACTGACCCTGCACCGCATGGAGGACTCCGACGGTCGGCCGTTCATGCTCCTCTCCGGCCCCGAGCCGGACCTCCGCTGGGAGGCCTTCAGCCGGGCGGTGGCAGAACTCGCCGCACGTTCCGGTGTGGACCGGGTGGTGTCGATGTACGCCGCGCCGATGACGGTGCCGCACACCCGGCCGCTGATCGTCTCGGCGCACTCCTCCGACCCCTCGCTGACCGAAGGGCTGCACACCTGGGACTCGCGGATGATGGTCCCCGGGGCGGCGATGCTCGACGTGGAGCTGCTGCTGTCGCGCAAGGGACTGACCACCGTGGGGCTCACCGCGCACGTGCCCCACTACATCGCGGCCTCCGACTACCCGGAGGCGGCGTACGGTCTGCTGCACGCGCTGGAGTCCGTCAGCGACCTCAACCTCCCGCTGCGTGCCCTGGAAGCCGACATGGACAAGGTCCGCCAGCAGCTCGCCGACCAGGTCGACGACTCCACGGAGATCGCGTCCGTGGTCGGGGCCCTGGAGCGCCAGTACGACGAGGAGCAGTCGCGCCTGCGTCAACGCGACGACCGCCGCCGTGGCCTCGACAACGCCGGTGACGACGGCGACGCAGGTCAGAACGCCCTGCTGGCACCCGGTCAGGAGGTGCCGTCCGGCGAAGAGATCAGCGCCGAGGTCGAGCGCTTCCTCGCCGGCACCACCGACGATTTCGACGGCGACGACACCGGCGACGGCGAAGACCCCGACGACTCCGACGACCCCGACGACCCCGACTCCGACTCCGACAGGTAACTACCCAGGTGACGACCCCCGTATCCGACCCCACGCTCTCCGGACTCCTCCCCGATCTCGCCGAGGTTCCGGAGAGTCTCGTCGACGACGCCGTCCTCGAGTCCTTCCTCGCCTGGGCTCGCGACCGGGGGTTGAGCCCCTACCCCGCCCAGGAGGAGGCGGCGATGGCGCTGGCCTCCGGCGACAACGTCATCCTGGCGACACCGACCGGCTCGGGCAAGTCCCTCGTGGCGACCGCGGCACACTTCATCGCCCTGGCCCACGGGAAGCGCACCTTCTACACCGCGCCGATCAAGGCCCTGGTCAGTGAGAAGTTCTTCTCCCTGTGCGAGATCTTCGGCCCCGCCAACGTCGGCATGATGACCGGTGACGCCACCGTCAACGGCAAGGCACCGGTCATCTGCGCCACCGCCGAGGTCGTGGCGAACATCGCCCTGCGTGACGGTGCTGCGGCCGAGATCGACCAGGTGGTGATGGACGAGTTCCACTACTACTCCGAACCGGACCGCGGCTGGGCCTGGCAGGTCCCGCTGCTGAGCCTGCCCAAGGCACAGTTCCTGCTGATGAGCGCCACCCTGGGCGACACCGCCTGGCTGGAGAAGGACCTCACCCGCCGTACCGGACGGCCCACCACCCCGGTGACCGGCACCGTGCGCCCGGTGCCGCTGGACTTCGACTTCGTCTACACACCCGTCCACGAGACCCTCGAGGAGCTCGTCGACAAGGGCCGGGCGCCCGTCTACATCGTGCACTTCTCACAGCGTGAGGCCGTGGAACGCGCCCAGGCGCTGACGAGCATGAACTTCGTCGACAAGGAGCGCAAGGCCGCGATCGCCGAGGCGATCGGCGGCTTCCGGTTCACCTCCGCCTTCGGCAAGACGCTGTCCGGTCTGCTGCGCAAGGGCATCGGCATCCACCACGCCGGCATGCTGCCGAAGTACCGACGGCTCGTCGAGAAACTCGCCCAGCAGGGGCTGCTCACCGTGATCTCCGGGACCGACACACTGGGTGTGGGCATCAACGTGCCGATCCGCACGGTCCTGATGACCGGGCTGGCGAAGTACGACGGGATCAAGCACCGCATCCTGAAGTCCCGGGAGTTCCACCAGATCGCCGGACGAGCCGGACGCGCCGGCTACGACACCGAGGGCACGGTCATCGTCGAGGCCCCGGAACACGAGATCGAGAACTTCCGCCTCCGCGAGCGCGCCGGCTCGGACCCGAAGAAGCTGAAGAAGCTCCGCAAGAAGTCCGCCCCCGAGGGTCGGGCCACGTGGTCGAAGTCGACGTTCGAGCGTCTGACCACCGCCGAGCCGGAAGAACTCGTCAGCCAGTTCCAGATGTCGCACTCCATGCTGATCAACGTGATCGCCCGCGACCAGTGGACGTATGACGCGCTGAAGGGCCTGCTGCGCGACAACCACGACACGCGAGCGAAGCAGAACCGCGACATCCTGACCACCATCGACCTCTACCGGGGCCTGCTGCGCACCGACATCGTCGAGGAGTACGACGCCGACACCCCGTCCGGCAAGGACGCCAGGCTCACCCGCGAGTTGCAGCGTGACTTCGCGCTGAACCAGCCGCTGTCCCCTTTCGCCCTGGCGGCGTTCGACCTGCTGGACCCGGAGTCGGACAGCTACACCCTCGACGTGATCAGCACGGTCGAGGCGATCCTGGACAACCCGAACCAGATCCTGTCCGCCCAGCAGCGCGAAGCCCGCGGCCAGGAGATCGCGGCGCTGAAGGCCGAGGGCGTCGACTACACCGAACGCATGGCCCTCGTCGAGGACATCACCTGGCCGAAGCCGCTGGAGGAGGAACTCGAGCAGGCCTACGACATCTTCTGCGAGTCCAACCCGTGGGCGTCCGAGTTCGACCTCTCCCCGAAGTCGGTGGTCCGCGAGATGATCGAGAAGGCGATGACCTTCTCCGACCTCGTGGCGACCTACAACCTGGCGCGGTCGGAGGGAGTCGTGCTGCGGTACCTCACGGACGCCTGGCGCACGCTGTCGCACACCGTACCCCCGGAGCACCGCAGCGAGGAGCTCGAGGACATCGTGGTGTGGTTGGGCGAGCTCATCCGCCAGGTGGACTCCTCCCTGGTCGACGAGTGGTCGGCGATGGCCGACCCGGACGCCCCGGCGACCGAGGAACAGGTCGCCGAGCACGCCTTCGGCGTCGACGACCCCTCCCTGCTCAGCTCCAACCCCCGCGCGCTGCGGCGCATGGTGCGCAACCACTTCTTCCGCCACGTGGAGCTCTTCGCCTTCGAGAAGGAGGGCCAGCTGGCGGAGATGGACGACTACCTCACCGCCGCCCCCGACTGGCCGGCGGAGCTGGACGCGTACTTCGACGAGTACTCCGACATCGGCGTCGACGCCGCCGCCCGCTCACCCGAACTCATCCTGGTCAAGGAAGAGGGACGGCACTGGACGGTGCGGCAGATCCTGGACGACCCGGAGGGCGACCACGGGTGGGCCTTCGAGGGTGTGGTGGACCTCGACGCCTCCGACGAGGCCGGTGACGTGCGGCTCAGCGAGTTGCGCGTGGTCCGCGGCTAGCTTCTGGGTCCCAGGTTCGACTCCAGCACCTCACGGTTGCGGGCCAGCGCCGACTCGTAGGCCGACGCAACGACCGCCCCGATGGCGTGGAAGGCATCGGCACGGTTGGAGCTGGTGCGGTGGCTCAACGTCACCGTGCGTCCGGCGGTGGCCGCGCCTCCCTCGAAGGTGGCCAAGGTTAATCCGGGCCGGTCGCACTCTGCGGACACCGCGCTCAACGGAACCAGGGTCGATCCCAGGCCACCGATCACGCACTGCACCACCGTGGACAGGCTTGCCGCCCTGGTCACCGAGTGCGCCGGGTCGACCGTCAACGACACCGAGCGGCACAGGTCCAGGACCTGGTCGCGCAGGCAGTGGCCGTCGTCCAGCAGCAGGAAGTCCAGGTCCTGGAGGTCGTCGAGCGAGAGGTCGCGCCGCCCGGCGAGCGGGTGTCCCTCGGGCAGGACAACCACGAACTCCTCGCGGTACAGCTCGATCTGTTCGACTCCCGCACCGGAGACCGGCGACGCCACGACGACGGCGTCCAGTCCCCCGTTCTTCAGCGAGTCGATCAGGTTGGTCGTCTTGTCCTCGACGATCTTCGGTTCCAGATCCGGTGCCGTCGTCGGCAAGGACCGGAGGAACGCCGGCAGGACGAACGGGGCGATCGTGGGGATCATGCCCAGCGACATCGAGCCCGACAGCCCGCCCTGGGCCCCGCGCGCGTGGCCGGTGAAGCTGTCCATGCTGTCCAGCGTGGCTTGGGCGAACGGCAGCAGCTCGCGTCCGATCTCCGTGACGATGACCCGCCGGGTCGAGCGCTCGATGAGCTGGACACCCAGGCCGCTCTCGAGTGCCGCGAGCCCCTGCGACAGCGACGGCTGGGAGATCCCCAACTGTTGGGCGGCGACGCCGAAGTGTCCGTGCTCGGCAACGGTGGCGAAGGTCCTGAGTTGAGCGATCGTCGGCCGGTAATCCTTATTGACCATGCCTATGACTCTACATCACGATCCTTGCAGGACCCTATCTACGAGCGACCATAAGGCCTCCCTATCAAGCTCTCCCAATAAATCAGTTATACCTTTGCATCAGTTCTGATTTCATGGCATAATCGTTGTTGCTCAAGACGAAGCACGAGCGTCATATTTTCACGAAACCAGGAGGCATTCACCGTGTCCATTCTCACCGTCGGCGACCAGTTCCCCGAGTTCAACCTCACCGCCCTCAAGGGCGGGGACCTGCACGAGGCCAACGCCCAGCAGCCGGACGACTACTTCGAGGACGTGAACCTCGGCAAGTACCAGGGCA
This sequence comes from Corynebacterium sp. AOP40-4SA-5, assembly GCF_052377355.1. Classification (NCBI taxonomy): domain Bacteria; kingdom Bacillati; phylum Actinomycetota; class Actinomycetes; order Mycobacteriales; family Corynebacteriaceae; genus Corynebacterium; species Corynebacterium sp. AOP40-4SA-5. Next base: position 89,223 of record NZ_JBQSWS010000009.1, on the reverse strand, counting down.
AGTGGAAGGTCGTCTTCTTCTACCCGAAGGACTTCACCTTCGTCTGCCCCACCGAGATCGCTGCATTCGGCAAGCTCGATGAGGAGTTCCAGGACCGCGACACCCAGATCCTCGGTGGCTCCACGGACAACGAGTTCGCGCACTTCAACTGGCGCGCGACCCACCCGGAGCTCAAGGGTGTCCCCTTCCCGATGTTCGCTGACGTCCGCCACGACCTGATCCGCGCCCTGGGCGTGGAGAACGCCGGCGGCGTGGCCGACCGCGCGACCTACATCGTCGACCCGGACAACGTGATCCAGTTCGTCTCCGTCACCCCGGACGCCGTCGGCCGCAACGTCGACGAGGTCCTGCGTGTGCTCGACGCCCTGCAGTCCGAGGAGGTCTGCGCCTGCAACTGGCAGGCCAACGACCCGACCAAGAACATCAACAAGATGGACGTCGTCCAGGAGGCGCTGAACTAATATGTCGATCGACAACCTGAAGTCGGGTCTCCCCGACTACGCCAAGGACCTGAAGCTCAACCTCAGCTCCCTCGCCCGCTCGACCGAGCTCACCGAGCAGCAGCTCTGGGGCACCTTCGTTGCCGCGGCCGCCGCGTCGCGCAACGACCAGGTTCTCTCCGAGATCTCCGACGAGGCCAAGGCGCACCTCTCCGACGAGGCGTACGACGCCGCGCTGGCCGCCGCCTCGATCATGGCGATGAACAACGTCGCCTACCGCGCCCGTGGCTGGCTCGGTGACGACTACGCCCAGGTCCGGATGGGCCTGCGGATGAACGTCATCAGCAAGCCGGGCATCGAGAAGGTCGACTTCGAGCTCTTCTCCCTCGCCGTGTCCACCATCAACGGATGTGACCACTGCACCATCGCTCACGAGAAGACCGTGCGCGACGAGGGACTGACCAAGGAGCAGGTCTTCGAGGCGGTCAAGGTCGCCGCCGTCGTCCAGGGCGTCGCCCAGGCGATCGAGATCGAGGACGCACGCTAGGACGCATCAGTCCGCCTGCGGATCCTCCGCTCTGCCGCGGCCCCGCCCCCTGGTGACAGGGGGCGGGGCCGCAGTCATGTCAGTGGTAGGATCACCGGGTGGTTTCCGAGGACAAGAACGCAAGTGGCACCCCACGTTCGGGCAGGAAGCGCGGACGCGGTAAGGGACGGGGACGAGGGTCGGGACGAGGTTCCGGCCGTCCCCCGCGCCAGACCCCACGGGCGAACCTGACGCAGAACCTCAACTTCCCGGAGTCCCTGCCCGTCTCCACGCGCCGCGACGAGATCATGGAGGCCGTGCGCGACAACCAGGTCGTGATCGTCGCCGGTGAGACCGGTTCCGGCAAGACGACCCAGCTGCCGAAGATGTGCCTGGAGCTCGGCCGGGGCGAGACCCGTCGAATCGGTCACACCCAGCCGCGACGTATCGCCGCGCGCAGTGTCGCCGACCGTATCGCCGACGAGTTGGGTGAGAAGGTCGGCGAACCCGGTAGCCGTGTGGGCTACAAGATCCGGTTCGACGACCACGTCAACGACTCCACCGCGGTGAAGTTGATGACCGACGGTATCCTGCTCGCCGAGATCCAACGCGACCGGATGCTGCGCGCCTACGACACGATCATCGTGGACGAGGCGCACGAGCGCAGCCTCAACATCGACTTCCTGCTCGGTTACCTGCGCGAGATCCTCCCGAAGCGACCCGACCTCAAGGTCATCATCACCTCGGCGACGATCGACCCGGAGTCCTTCGCCCGCCACTTCGCCGACGCCGACGGCAACCCTGCCCCGGTCATCGAGGTGTCCGGACGCACCTTCCCCGTCGAAGTGCGCTACCGCCCGCTCACCCGTACCGAGGACCGCACCGAGTCCGGCGGTGGGGTGCGTGAGATCGAGACGGACCCGTTGGACGGTCTTCTCGACGCCGCCCGCGAACTCATCGCCGAGGGGCCCGGCGACATCCTCTGCTTCTTCTCCGGGGAGCGGGAGATCCGCGACGCCGCGGACGCGCTGTCGGACCAGCAGTGGCGCGGGGTCGACGTCCTGCCCCTGTACGGACGTCTCTCCTCTGCAGAACAGCACCGGGTCTTCAGTACCGGGTCACGGCGTCGGATCGTCCTCGCCACGAACATCGCCGAGACGTCGCTGACGGTGCCGGGGATCAAGTACGTGATCGACACCGGCTACGCCCGGATCTCGCGTTACTCGCACCGCACGAAGGTGCAGCGCCTGCCCGTCGAGGAGATCAGCCAGGCGTCGGCGAAACAGCGATCGGGCCGTTGCGGACGTACCTCCGACGGCATCGCCGTGCGCCTGTACTCCGAGGAGAACTTCGAGGCACGGCCCGAGTTCACCGACCCGGAGATCCTGCGTACCCACCTCGCCAGCGTGATCCTGTCGATGACCGCCCTGGACCTCGGCGACATCCGGGAGTTCCCCTTCCTGCAGCCTCCGGACTCCAAGTCGGTGCGCGACGGCGTCCAGCTGTTGCGCGAACTCGGCGCACTGGCCAACGAGCCCAAGGAGAAGGACAAAGAGAAGGAGAAGGGCAAGGACGGCGGCCCGACTCTCACCGACATCGGGCGCGACATGGCGCGCATCCCCACCGATCCCCGTCTGGCGCGCATGTTGTCGGCCGCCCACGCCAACGGCGTTCTGGAACAGGTCGCCGTCATCGTGGCGGCACTGAGCATCCAGGACGTCCGCGAACGTCCTGCCGAGCACCAGGCCCGCGCCGACCAGCTCCACGCCCGGTTCGCCGCGAACTCCGACTTCATCTCGGTGCTGAAGCTCTGGAACTACCTCCAGGCCCAGCGCCGGGAGCTCTCCGGCAACAAGTTCCGCCGGCTCTGCCGCGACGAGTTCATCCACTACGTCCGCGTCCTGGAGTGGATGGATCTGGTCCGTCAGCTGCTCACGGTCATCCAGGAGCTGCGGTGGAAGATCCCCAACGTGCGCCACTTCCGTGAGCTGACCTTCGACCTCGGCGACCAGGACGCCGAGACGGCCACGAGTGGTCTCGGGAAGCGCGAGGCGACGTCCGTCGACGAGACCGAGGTCCACAAGTCGCTGCTGACGGGTCTGCTGACCAACGTCGGTATGCGCCAGGGCAACTCCCGCCAGTTCACCGGCACCCGCAACACCACATTCGTGATCCACCCGTCCTCGCATCTGTCGAAGAAACCGCCGCAGTGGGTCATGGCCGCTGAACTGGTGGAGACCTCCCAGGTGTTCGCCCGCACGGTCGCCCCGGTCGTCCCCGAGTGGCTCGAGGAGGTCGCCCCACACCTGATGCGCTACTCCTACGCGGAGCCGTTCTGGTCCAGCAAGCAGGGTGCGGCTCTGGCCATCGAGAAGGCGTCGATGCTCGGCCTGCCGGTCATCGCCGACCGCCGGGTCAACCTGTCGAAGACCGATCCGGAGGCAGCGCGCGACATGTTCATCCGCCACGCGCTCGTGGAGGGAGACTGGCGCAGCAACCACCGCTTCTTCCGCCACAACAGTGAGCTGCTGGACGAGGTCGGGCAGCTCGAGGACAAGGCACGACGCCGGGACATCGTCGTCGACGACGACACCCTCTACAGCTTCTACGATGCCCGCCTCCCGTCCTCGGTGGTGTCGGCCGCCCACTTCGACTCCTGGTGGAAGAAGGCCCGGCAAAACGACCCACACCTGCTCGACATGACCCCGGAGGCGCTCATCGGCTCCGACGGTGCCGCGGCAGAGGCCCGGGAGTTCCCGGACACGTGGCGCCAGGGGGCGATGCAGTTCGACCTCACGTACGTCTTCAGTCCCGGCGATCCAGCCGACGGCATCACGATGCGCATCCCGTTACCGTTGCTCGCCGGTGTCACCGACACCGACACCCGGTGGCTGGTGTCAGGCATGCGCGAGGAACTGTGCATCGCACTGATCCGCACGCTCCCCAAGCCGTTACGCACCTCGGTCGTGCCGGCCGGGCAGTTCGCCCGGGCCGCGCTGGAGCGCATGACCCCCTATGACGGCCCCGTCGACCAGGCGTTGGCTGATGCGTTGCGCTCGCTCGGCGGCACGGGGATCAGCCCCTCCGACTTCGACTGGGACCGGGTCCCGGGCCACCTGCGGATGACCTATGCCGCGGTGGACCGTCGGGGCAAGGTCATCGCGACCTCGAAGGACCTCGGTGAACTGCAGGACGACCTGGCCGGCGAGATCACCCAGTCCATCGCCTCCGCCACGGCACGCTCCTCCCGCGGGTCGAACGGCGCGTCCGGGGGCGCCGCCCCCACCCCGCAGGACTCCGCGTCCCATGGCCCGACGAAGAAGAAGGGCCGGGGACGACGCGGCGGAAACGGTGCAGGGGGTACCGGTGGTGTGCTCGCCCGTTCCGCGAGCTGGAGCAGCGACGGCATCGGGGTCATCCCCGAGTCCGTCGAGACCGTGGTGGACGGCCAGACCACGTCGGCCTACCCCGCGCTGGTCTCGGCGGGCAAGGACGGCGTCGTGCTGAAGGCCTTCCCCACCCCGCAGGCGGCGGCGGGCCAGCAGTTCTCCACGGTCCTGGAGATGATGGTGGCGGCCTGCCAGGTCTCCACGAAGCAGATGGTCAAGGGACTGCAGTTGCGCCAGCGTGTGGCGGTGGATACCTATCCGCACGGCGGCGCGGACGCTCTGGTGGACGACTGCCGGGTACTGGCCTGTCGAAACCTGCTCGAACAGTACGGTCCGGTGATCCGCGATCCGGAACGGTGCGCCGAGGCGGTCAGCGCCGCGAGGGACCGCGGCCCGGGACTGGTCCGCCAGATCTTCGTGGCGATCACCCCGGCGGTCCTTGCCGTGGCGGACATGTCGCAGGAGCTCTCGGCGTGGGACGGGGCTGCCATCGAGGACATGAAGGCGCAGCTGGAGTTCTTCCTCGGACCCCACCAGGTGGCCAAGAACGGCGTGGAACATCTTCGTCACGTACCCCGGTACGTTGCAGCGATGCAGTCGCGCCTGGAGATGATGGAGTCTGACCCGGACCGGGAGGAGGACCTCGACGACCAGGTCAGGGAGTGCCTCGAGGCGGTCGAGGAGGCCCGGCGCCGCCTGCCGGCGATTCGGGCGGCCTCGTCGCAGTTCAAGGATGTCCTCTGGCTGGTCGAGGAGTTCCGGGTGTCGCTGTACGCCCAGAACCTAGGTACGTCGCGTCCGGCGAGTGTCGCCCGGGTGCGTAAGGCACTGGCGAAGATCAGGTAGCCCCGGGGGAGGGCTACCCGGTCGCGTCGCTTCGCCGCTCCTGGAGCGCCCGGATCTCCTTCTCGAAATCCTCGGTCGACCGGAAGGACTTGTAGACCGAGGCGAACCGGAGGTAGGCGACCTCGTTGAGGTTGCGAAGGGGCTCCAGGATCGCCAGGCCGATGTCGTCGGCGGCGACCTGCGAGCCGTGGGAGGCACGCAGTGACTGCTCGACGTCGTGGGCCAGGATCTTCAGGTCGTCCCCGGAGACCTCGAGGCCCTGGCAGGCGCGACCGACTCCCCTGATCACCTTGTCGCGGCGGAACTCCTCGGTGACGCCACTTCGTTTGGTGACCAGCAGCACGGAACGTTCCAGGGTGGTGAACCGGGTCTTGCAGGAGAGGCATTCGCGGCGGCGGCGGATAGCGGAGCCTGATTCCACCGTGCGGGAGTCCACGACCCGGGAGTCCTCGGAACGGCAGGCTGGACAGAGCACGGTGTTCTCCCTTGCGGAGGTCGTCAGGACGGTAGGTGTTCCCACATGCTACCCCCGCCCCCGGGCGGAACCACCGTCGGCCGACGGGGCCGGTCAGTAGACCGGGATGACCACGTCCCGGTTGCTCACCCGGGAGTCCCCGTGGTCGCCGTCGCCACCCAGCTCGCTGACGTCGTTGAGCGAGGCGATCCTCGCCACCGCATCGCCGACGCTGGCCCCGTGCACGTGCTGCTCGGCGATCTCCGCCAGACTCTGGCCCTCGCTCACCGTGACGGTGGTCGTCCCGGTCGGGGTCACGGTGTCCTCCTGCGGGCCGGTGACCGCCGGCGAGACGGCGAGGAAAGCCACCAGTGTGGCCAGCGACAACACGGTCATGCCCGGGGAACCCACGACCATCGACGCACGACGCCGCATTCTTGCGTACCGGGAGGTCGGCTCGAACGGACGTTCAGCAATTCTGCCCTGACGGAGGTACCGCTTCCGTTGCACGACCGAGGGGGTCCGGACCGATCCTTCCCCCCAGGTGTTCGAGAAACCATCCATCTCCGACCCGGACCACTCCGGACGCCGATAGACGGGACGGCGGAGACCGGACCGACGACTTTCAACCGACATCGTGCTCATGACAACCCTCTTTCCGTGGAAGCAGACCGGATTCCCGGCTTCAGACAAGGACCATGACAGCACCGCGGACGGACATCGACTGATTCCGACGGCACATTCTTCGTCCGTGTGTTCGAAGTTCTGTATCTGCACCCGAAGGTAGCACGGGTGTTCGATGATGTCCACAGCCTTCCCGAATTTTTCGAACACCCTGACCAACGATGTCCGTTCGGTCATGTAAGGTCGGGGACACGACCGGTACAACGAGTCCAGGAGTGGGTCAGATGTCAGAGAAGCAGAAGTCCTCCGTGGGAACCACGGCAGGCAAGCGAAAGCGGGCGAAGGTCACCGAGGCAGGTGCCGCGCTCGACGCAAAGGGGAGGGAGAAGCTTTCCGACCGTCAACGGCGCATCATGGACGTGATCAAGGACGCGACCCGGTTCCGCGGATACCCGCCGAGCATCCGCGAGATCTGCGACGCGGTCGGGTTGAACTCGACCTCGTCGGTGTCCTACCACCTGCGCGAGCTCGAGCGTAAGGGGTACCTGCGCCGCGAGGACAACAAGCCGCGCGCGGTCGACATCAGGGACTTCGAGGACGAGGTCGACAACCGTCCGGGGCCGAAGCCCGCCAACGCCGGCGGTCCTGCGGGGATGCCGGAACCGTCCTTCGTCCCCGTCGTCGGCCAGATCGCCGCCGGTTCGCCCATCCTGGCCGAGGAGCACGTCGAGGCCCACTTCCCTCTCCCCCAGGAACTCGTCGGCGGCGGGGAGCTGTTCCTGCTCCAGGTTGTCGGTGAGTCCATGCGCGACGCGGGCATCTTCAACGGCGACTGGGTCGCCGTGCGCTCCCAGAAGGTCGCCGAACTCGGTGACTTCGTCGCCGCGATGATCGACGGGGAGGCGACGGTCAAGGAGTTCCAGAAGGACGACGCCGGCGTCTGGCTGCTCCCCCACAACGACCTGTTCGAACCCATCCCGGGTGACAACGCCGACATCCTCGGTCGTGTGGTCGCGGTGCTGCGAAAGATCTAGGCACCCCGCAAACCCCACGTAGATAGGCGAAACCCCCGGACAGTCTCCGTCAGAGGCCTCCGGGGGTTTCGCGTGGGTACAGGGTGCGCTAGAGCCCCAGCACGGCTGCGGCGGCGGCCTTGGCCTCCTCGGCACCGTCGGCGTCCAGCGCGGCGGCGGCCATCTCGCGGCACACCGCGAAGTCCACCTCGCCCAGCTGTGCACCCACCGCGGCGAGTGCGGGCGGTGCCGCGGACAGCGAGGTCACACCGAGACCGGCGAGCACGCAGCCCAGCACCGGGTCCGCGGCAGCCTCACCACAGACCCCCACGGCCGTCTTGGTCACCGCACCAGCGCGGCAGGTGGTGTGGACCAGGCGCAGCACCGCGGGCTGCCACGGGTCGGTCAGGTGTGCCAGCGACGCCGACATGCGGTCCGCCGCCATCGTGTACTGGGTCAGGTCGTTGGTGCCGATGGACACGAAGTCCAGGTAGGGCATCATCTTGTCCGCCATCAGCGCAGCCGCCGGAACCTCGATCATCGCGCCTGCCACGAGGCCACGCTCGTGGCACAGCTCGGCGAACCACTTCGCCTCGTAGACGGTGGCGACCATCGGCGCCATCACCCAGGTCTGGGCCGCGGAGTCCTCACGGCCGGACAGCTTCAGCGCCAACGCGATGCCGTCGAGCTGACGCTCGAGGAGCTTCTGGTTCGTCCGCGCGATCCGCAGACCGCGCACGCCGAGGGCGGGGTTCTCCTCGGTCTCCGCCATCACGTAGGGCACCGGCTTGTCCGAGCCGGCGTCGAGCGTCCGGATCACGACCTTGCCCTCCGGGAACGCGGAGAGGACCTCGGCGTAGCGCCGCGCCTGCTCCTCCACGGACGGCTCGGTGGTCTCGCTGAGGAAGCCGAGCTCGGTACGGAACAACCCGATCCCCTCGGCCACGGACTCCGCGGCCTGGCGGGCGGCCGCGCCGTCCTGAACGTTGGCCAGCAGCTGCACCCGGTGGCCGTCGGCGGTCTGTGCCGGGCCGTGCCAGCCACGGACCTTCGAGGCCAGCTCGGCGGCGGCGGTGACCCGTTTCTCCACCTCCGCCGGGTCCACGCCGGTCTCCACGGTCCCCGCCGCACCGTCCACCAGTACCTCGGTGCCGGCACTCACGCCGCGCAGGTTACTCCCCACCGCGACGATGCACGGCAGGTCGAGCTGGCGGGCGATGATCGCGGTGTGGCTCGTCGCACCACCCTTCTCGGTGACCACGGCGATGATCAGCTCAGGGTCCAGCGTGGCGGTGTCGGCCGGGGCGAGGTCGTCGGCGAACAGGATGTGGGGGGTGTCGACGTCCGGAATGCCGGGTTCGGGCTCCCCCCGCAGCTCGGCGATGACACGGTCGCGCACGTCCATCAGGTCGGTCACACGCTCGGCCATCACACCGCCGGCCTTCAGGAACATCTCCACGAAGTCGTCGGTGGCCTGACGGACCGCGTACAGGTTCGTCTGACCTCCGTTGACGGACTTCTTGACCTTCTTCGCCCAGGCACGGTCCTTGGCGATCGCCACCGTCGCCTCGAGCACCTGGCGGGCATTGCCCTCCACGGTCTGCGCGCGGGAGGTCAGGCGCTCCGAGACGGTGTCCACCGCGTCGACGAAGGCCTGGTACTCCGCCTCACGGTCGGCGTCCCCGACCGTCTTGTCCGGGCCGGGCAGCTCCGGACGGTCGGTGACCCACGTGACCGGTGCGAAGACGGTTCCGGGAACTACGGACTTGCCCTTCAGGACGACGGGCTCGCCGTCCGAGGGGGCTGCCGGGGGATTCGTGTCTGCCATAGTGTCTGGTCTCCCACAAATTTTCAGATCGCACGACCTGGTGGACGTCGATGCAACTACCAAGGTCATCTACCGAGGTCTTTTACCGAGGGTCCGACCCCGCGGGGTCGAGGTACGAACGTGATGGACAGGTTCGCCGACCACGATACCCTCTTTCACCCACCCCCCGGGGTCACCCGCCGGGCCATACCCACCCCCGAATCGGCGTTCATCCCTGCGCCACCCCATACAATGCACATCATGAACTCTGAGGAACGTCGCCGCCAGATCGCGTCACTGACCGCGGTCAACGGGCGTGTCACCGTCGTGGAGCTCGCAGAGCGGTTCGCGGTCACCCCTGAAACCATCCGCCGTGACCTCACGGTACTCGACAACGACGGTGCACTGCACCGCGTCCACGGCGGCGCCGTTCCCACCAACACCTTCCAGACCCGTGAGACCCCCATCGAGCTGCGCAGCACCACCTCGACCGAGGCCAAGATCAGGATCGGACGCGCCGCGGCCGACCTCCTGCCGCGCACCGGCACGGTGTTCCTCGACGCCGGCACCACCACCGCGATGCTGGCGCACGCCATCGCCGAGGCAGGACGCCCCGACGACAACCCCTACCGGGGGTTGACGGTGCTCACCAACTTCCTCCCCCTCGCCGTCCGCCTGTCGGCGGCGGGCCTGTCGGACGTCCAGCTCATCGGTGGTCACATCCGCCCCATCACCCAGGCTGTGGTCGGTGACATCGCGTTGCGCACCATCGGTGTCCACCACGCCGACCTCGCCTTCATCGGCACCAACGCCCTGTCCATGGACCACGGCCTGTCGACCGCGGACGCCGAGGAGGCCGCCGTGAAGCGCGCGATGATCGCCAACTCCGACCGGGTCGTCGCGATGTGCGACTCCACGAAGTTCGGCCGCGACTACCTCGTCAGTTTCGCCAACGTGCCGGAGATCGACGTGCTGGTGACCGACGACGCCGCGCCGCGCCAGTATCTAGAGGCCTTCTCCTCCGAGGACGTCAACGTCGTCACGGCATAAGAGGCGGGACGGTCGTGACGGCGCGATCCGGCACAGTTCGGCTACGCTGTCAGGGAGGGCACCACACGCCGGGCACTGCCGGCGGTCAGCGCCCGACCATCATGATCGACGACCTGATAAGGACATTCACAACCATGGCCTCCACTACCGTCACCGTCGGCTCCACCGTGGGCCTGCACGCACGTCCCGCCACCATCATCGCGGAGGCGGCTGCCAACTACGACGACGAGATCCTGCTCTCCCTGCCCGGGGAGGACGACGAGGAACCGTCGGACGCATCCTCCTCGCTGATGATCATGGCCCTGGGTGCCGAGCACGGTGACGAGGTGACCGTCTCGTCCGACAACGCCGAGGCCGTGGAGGCGATCGCCGCGCTGATCACCAAGAACCTCGACGAAGAGTAGGAACAGCGTCGACGGGGGCACCCGTCACCGCAGTCGAGTCCGGCCCCGACACCTGCACGGCAGGTGTCGGGGCCGGTTCTGTCTGGCGCGGCCTCTAGTTGTGGGAGAGGTAGTCCCGCACGGCGGGTTCGCGTCCCTCCCCGACGTTCTCGAACAGCCACCGCAGCAGCGGGTAGCCCACGATGATGCCCACCGAGCCCCAGGCGATGCCCTCGAGCTCGAGCGAGCCGATCTGCAGGGTGAGGTTGCCGATGCCGGCGATCAGGGCCACGGCCGCGGCGGACAGGTTCACCGGGTTGGTCAGGTTGACGTTGTTGTCCTGCCAGATGCGGATACCCAGCAGGCCGATCATGCCGTAGAGCACCATCGTGGCCCCGCCGAGCACGCCGGAGGGGATGGTGTTGATCACGGCACCGAACTTCGGGACGAAGGCCAGCACCATCGCGGTGACCGCGGCCACCCAGTAGGCGGCGGTGGAGTACACCTTCGTCGCCGCCATCACCCCGATGTTCTCGGCGTAGGTCGTGGTGCCGGACCCGCCGAAGCCGCCGGCCAGGGTGGTCGCCAGACCGTCACCGATCAGTGCGGGCCCGGCCTGGTCGTCCAGGTTGCGCTTGGTCATCCCTGCCACGGCCTTGACGTGTCCGACGTTCTCGGCGATGAGCACCACCACGACGGGCAGGGTCAGCAGGACCGCACTGACGTGGAACTCGGGGGTGTGGAAGTCCGGCAGACCGAACCACGCGGCGTCGGAGATGACCTCGCCGGCGTCGTCGGAGATGTTGCCGGTGACCACGGCGAACACCCAGCCGACGACGACACCGATGAGGATCGCCAGCCGGCCGACCATACCGCGTCCGGCGACGGTGATCACCAGGACGGCGAACAGGGTCACCGCGGCGACAAGGGGCTGCTCCTGGAAGTTCGCCGTCGCCGCCGGGGCCAGGTTCAGGCCGATCAGCGCGACGATCGCACCGGTGACCGCCGGGGGCATGACCGCGTCCAGCACGCGCCGTCCGGCGGCCTTGACCAGGACACCGACCAGGATCAGCACGATTCCGGCGACCATCACCCCGCCGAGCTGGGCGGCGAAGCCCTCCGCCTGGGTGGCGGTCAGCGGGGCGATGAAGGCGAAGGAGCTGCCCAGGTAGGACGGCACCCGGTTGCGGGTGATCAGCAGGAACAGGATCGTGCCGATACCGGAGAACAGCAGGGTGGTGTTCACCGGGAAGCCGGTGAGTGCGGGCACCAGCAGCGTGGCGCCGAACATGGCGATCACGTGCTGCATACCGATGCCCACGGTCCGTGGCCACGTCAGCCGCTCCTCGGGGGCGACGACCGCCCCGGGGCGGATCGTGCGGCCGTCCCCGTGGAGCGTCCACCCGAACAGCTTCCCCCGTTCAGGTTCCCCGCCGGGCGCTGACTTCTTCTCCTGCATCTCGTCCATTCGGACGAGCTTATTCTGTCGCCCTGTCGTCCGCGATACGCAGGTCCGCCAGTTCCGCGGCGATCACCCCGGGAAGGCGGACCTCCACGCGGGTGCCGAGCTCGGTGTACTCCTGGTTGAGCACCGTGCCGTACTCGTGCAGGCGGGAGACGACCTCCCCCCGGTCGAAGGGGACCTGCAGGACCACGTGCTCGTCCCGGGAATTCAGGAACAGTTCCAGCCGGCTCTCCAGGGCGGCGATCCCCTCCCCGGTGTGCGCGGAGACGAAGAGCACGTCGTCCAACCGGCTGCGCAGCTCTGCGAGCACCAGCGGGTCGGCCTGGTCGACCTTGTTGATCACCAGGATCTCCGGGGGCGCGGACTCGCCGGTGTCCTCGGCGATCTCGCCGATGACCTTGTTCACCGCGGCGATCTGCTCCATCGGGAAGGGGTCGGAGCCGTCGACGACGTGCAGCACGACGTCGGCGGCCATGACCTCCTCCAGGGTCGAGCGGAACGCCTCGACGAGCTGGGTGGGCAGGAAGCGGATGAACCCGACGGTGTCGGAGAACATCACCGCACGCCCGTCGGCCAGCTCGGCCCGCCGGGTCGTGGGGTCCAGGGTGGCGAACAGGGCGTCCTCCACGAGCACCCCCGCTCCGGTCAGCGCGTTGAGCAGCGAGGACTTGCCGGCGTTGGTGTACCCGGCGATAGCGACCTGGGCCATCGCCGAGGCGTCGCGGCGGCCACGCTGCACGTCGCGGGACTTCTTCATGCCCTGGATCTCGCGGCGCAGGCGCGCCATCTCGCTGCGCAGACGACGACGGTCCGCCTCGATCTTCGTCTCACCGGGGCCACGCAGACCCACACCGCCGTTGGAGCCCGCCCGGCCACCGGCCTGGCGCGACAGTGCGCCACCCCAGCCACGGACGCGGGTGATCAGGTACTCCAGCTGCGCCAGGGCGACCTGGGCCTTGCCCTCCTTGGACTTGGCGTGCTGGGCGAAGATGTCGAGGATGAGCATCGTCCGGTCGATGACCTTGACGTCGAGCGCCTTCTCCAGGGCGATCATCTGCCCGGGGCTGAGCTCGCCGTCGGCGACGACGGTGTCGGCGTTGGTCTCCACCACGATCTGGCGCAGCTCCTCGACCTTGCCGGAGCCGACGTAGGTGCCGGCGTCCGGCTTGTCGCGGCGCTGGTAGAGCATGTCGGTGATTTCCGAGCCCGCGGTCTCCGCCAGGGCGGCGAGCTCGGCGAGACGGGCCTCGATCTGGGCGGTGTTGCCCTCGGTCCACACCCCGACGAGCACCACGCGCTCCAGGCGCAGCTTGCGGTACTCGACGTCGTAGCCGTCGTCCTGCTCGGTGGAGTGGACGTTGGTGCCGCGGGTCAGGCGCCGCAGGCTGGAGCGTTGCTCGAGATCGAGCTCGCCGACGGACGTCTCAGCCGGTTCCGGCGTCTCAGGATTCTGTTGGTTGCTTGTCATTGCCCACCATCTTTCCACGATTCGGGGCCACGGAGTAGAGTCGCACCCATGATTCCGGAACTGAGAAGCGTGGGGTTGGAGTTCAGCCGCTGGCAGGACGCCCTGGAGGCGGCGTACGGGACGGGGGCTCTCCGGGTCACCGGGGAGGTCCGCGACGGCCAGGTCCTGCAGTACGACGACCCCAGCGGTGCCCGCCTGGTGATCCTCGCCGTGCCGCCCTACGGTTCCTTCGCCAGCTTCAGCGGGGGTGCGGAGACCTCCGCGCACCTCAGCATGGTCGACGACATCGTCGGTGTGCTCGACATCGTCGCCGACTCCCCCATGCTGCAGGTCCGCGCCGAGGGCGCCCCGGTGACGGCCTCGCTCACCGCGACCGTCGCCCAGGGCCCGCTGCTGTCCGAGGAGGGGACGCTGACCTATCAGCCGGTGCAGATCACCGCGCTCGCCGCAGACCTCGCGGTCTACCGCACGCGGGACGAGGCCGCACGCGCGGGCGTCCTGCGCGTCGGTTCGGTGGAGTCCACGGGCCTGTCGGACCTGAACTCCGGTGCGGTCGCCCCGCACGCCGGCGCGTCCATCGCCGTGGAGGTCGCCGCCGCGGAGCGTCGTACCGCCGCGCTGACCGGCCAGTCCTTCTGGGTGTGCACGGTGAACGCCCCCTTCGCGTTCACGGTCGTGGTGCCCGCGGGGGAGGAGGACGATCTGCCGGTCGGCACGATCCTCTCCGGCAACGTCCAGTTCACGACCACCGCCGTGGACCCGGCGTCCTGCTCCTCTGGCGGATGCGGCTGCGGGTCAGGAGGCTGCGGAGGATCCTGTGGCTAGAAGCATCTCCAAGGCGCTCGCCGGGGTGGTGGTCGTGGGAGCCCTGTCGTGGCTGCTGATCAGCACACTCGGCCGCTTGGGCGTGCTCATCACCGTGATCCTGGTGGTGGTCGCCGCCGTCGCCGTGGTCCGTCAGGACTCCGAGCGCGAGATCGCCGCGCTGAAACGCTCGATCGACCTCTCCGCCACCGACATCGCCACGATCCTGGACGACTGGGACGAGTTCCGGTTCTACAACGACCCCGCACGGGTCCGCGACCGGCAGCTGCACCGCCCCGAACTGTGCGCGGCACGGTCCGAGGTCTCCAGCGTGGCACGGTTCCACGCCGCGGCCGCGTCGTGCGAACGTTTCCTGCGCCACCTGCCGGAGCAGACGACGTCACTGTCCACCGTGGCAACCCTGACCGAGCTGCTGCACGAGACCGACCAGCGCGCGCTCAGCCTGCAACGGCTGTGGGAGCGCGCCCGTCAGGACTCGGTGCATTCCCGGTACTGACGGGGTTACCCCGGATAACCCTAGCCGCGCTCCACGGTGACCGAGGTGGTGAACACCAGCCGCGAGGGCCCGCGCAGCACCGCGGGCACCTGGTTGCCCTCTGCGTCCTGCCCCACCGTCACCGCGACCTCCCCGCCGGGGATGACCACGCGCACCGTCCGTGACCACGCACCGTCCTCACCCGACCGATCTGCAGCGTCCACAGCAGCCACGGCGGCCACAGCGGCGGCCACCGTCCCGGTGCCGCAGGACAGCGTCTCCCCCACACCCCGTTCGTGCACGCGCATGTGCACCGTGTCGTCCTGCAACGCGGTGACCAGCTCCAGGTTCACCCCGTCGGGGAAGACACCCTCGTCGTAGCCGGGTGCCTGGTCGACCGGCAGCGCGGCCAGCGCGTCCGGCGTCAGCCCGGGCACCACGCACGCCAGGTGCGGGTTGCCCATGTCCACGCCGACACCCTCGTAGGACGCCCCGGCGAGCGTGGCGCTGGAACGCCCGGTCACCCGCGGCACCCCCATGTCCACGCTGACCTCGGCGTCGGTGTCGTCCACCGAATGGATTCGCACGTCGCGGCGTCCGGCCCGCGTGCCGACCGGCACGGTGCCGTCGGCCGAGCGGTCGTCCTCGCCGACCAGCGACAACGCGCTCAGGGCGTGGGCGAACACCCGCACACCGTTGCCGCACATCTCCGCCACCGAACCGTCGGCGTTGCGGTAGTCCATGAACCAGTCGCCGTCGCGCACCCCCTCGGGACGCTGCTCCAACACCCCGGCGGCCAGCAGCGCACCGGTGGTGGCGATGCGGATCACCCCGTCCGCCCCGATGCCGCGGTGACGGTCGGCGAGCGACTGCACGAGCTCCTCGCTGAGGTCCACCGTCGCCTCCGGGTCCGGGACCAGGATGAAGTCATTGCCGGTGCCGTGACCCTTGATTAACTCGATCTGCCTGCGCTCAACCATGCCGCAGAGTCTAGTCGCCGTAGCACTCGGCCACGATCTACCGCATGAACTACCGCACGATCTCGTGCACGACCTCGCGGGTGACGTCCGGGTCGGCAGCGTCGAACCAGCGGATACGCGGGTCCCGCTTGAACCAGGCCCGCTGCCGCCGGGCGTAACGGCGCGTCCCGCTCACCGTGCGCTCCACGGCCTCGTCCAACGTGAGTTCGCCGGCGAGGTGGTCGAGCACCTGCGCGTAGCCGATCGCCTTACCCGCGGTGGAGTCACGCACCAGGCCCTGCGCCACCAGGCCACGGACCTCGTCGACGAGCCCGAGGTCGAACATCTGGTGGACGCGCGTCTCCAGACGGGGGTTCAGCCAGTCCGCCTGCGCGGCCAGACCGATGATCACCGTGTCCCAGCGCGTCGGCCGGTCACTCGGCGGCAGGGACGCGGCGAAGGGGCGCCCGGTGAGTTCGATGACCTCCAGGGCCCGCACGGTACGCCGGGAGTCCCGCACCTCGATCGTGTCCGCGGCCTGCGGGTCCTTCTCCGCGAGCTGACCGTGCAACGACTCAACCCCCACCCGGTCGAGTTCACGCTCCCACCGGGCACGCACCGCCGCATCGGTGGGCGGGAGCTCCCACTCGTCCAGGAGTGCCTGCAGGTACATCATCGACCCACCGACGATCACCGGGACCCGTCCCCGGGCGGCCACGTCCTCGACGTCGGCGATGGCGGCGTCGCGGTAGCGCGCGACCGAGGCGGTCTCGGTGACGTCCAGGACGTCGAACTGGTGGTGCGGGATCCCCCGTCGTTGCTCCGGCGGCAGCTTCGCCGTGCCGATGTCCATGCCGCGGTAGAGCTGCATGGAGTCGATGTTGACGACCTCCCCGTCGACGGCCTCCGCCAGCGCCAACGCCGTCTCCGACTTCCCCGACCCGGTGGGCCCCACGATCGCCACCGGGCGGGGGCGTGGTTGTGCTGCACTCATGTCGGAGCAGTCTACGGCGGGTCTGCCATAATGTCAGGTAGCCCACTCCACCGACCGAAGGACCCCCGATGAACGTCCCCAAGCCCGGACCCAAGCCAGGTGCCCGGCCCGGTGCCACGCCCGGACCCAAGCCAGGTGCCCGGCCCGGCGCCGCCTCTGCCGGCACCACCGTCGCCCCGTCCACGAAGGACGCCGCGGCGCACGGACGCATCGACGACGACGGGGTCGTGTGGCTGACGGTGGACGGCGCGGAGCGCCGTATCGGCGAGTGGAAGGCCGGCAGCGTCGAGGAGGGACTTGCCCACTACGCCCGCCGCTTCGCCGACCTCGCCACCGAGGTGGAGGTCCTCGCCGCGCGTCTGGGCACCCACCCGGAGGAGTTCGCCCGCGTGCGTACCGACGCGACCCGCCTGCAGGACGGCCTGGCCGACGCCGGTGTCCTGGGGGACCTCGCGCGGCTGGACCGTCGACTCACCGAGATCGTCACCACCGCCGGCCAGGTGGAGGAACGCCTGGCCGAGCGTCGCGGGGAACTCGTCGCCGAGGCCGAGCGCATCGCCGCCGACGGCGAGGACTGGAAGGCCGACGGCGACCGGCTGCGCGCCATCGGCGACCAGTGGAACGCCGCCGGCGGTGACAGGGCCGCCGACAAGGCCCTGGCCAGCCGGCTGCGCGCGGCCCGCGGGACGTTCAAGGAACGCCGCGACGGCCACTTCGCCGACCTCGACCGCCAGCGCGACAGCGTCCGGCGTCGCAAGGAGGACCTGGTCAAACGCGCCGAGGCACTGCAGAACTCCACGGACTGGAACGAGACCGCCCGGGCCTACCGCGACCTGATGGCCGAATGGAAGGCCGCCGGACGTGCCCGCCGCGCCGACGACGACCGGCTGTGGGCCCGGTTCCGCGGCGCGCAGGACGTCTTCTTCGGCGCCCGCGACGAGGACAACCGCCGCAAGGACGAGCAGTTCGCCGGCAACGCCGAAACCAAGCAGGCCCTCCTCGACGAGTACGACGGCCGCATCGACCCGCAGGTTGACCTCGACCGGGCCCGCGAAGTGCTGCGCGAGCTGCAGGAGAAGTGGGACGAGGTCGGCTACGTGCCGCGCGACCGGGTCAAGGAGTTCGACGAGAAGCTCGGTGCCCTGGAGTCCCGCGTCAGTGACTTCGCCGAGCGTCAGTGGCGCCAGACCGACCCCGAGGCCGAGGCACGCGTGGCCCAGTTCCAGGCCCGGGTCGACCAGCTCACCGCGGACGCCGAGGCCGCCGAGAAGGCCGGACGCCACAAGAAGGCCGAGGACCTGCGCGGCCAGGCCGAGCAGTGGCGCTCGTGGGCGGCGACCGCGGCAGAGGCCGCCGCCGACTCCGGACAGGACTAGGCACAGCTCCTGCCCGGTTCCCGTGGGACGGGTCTCCCCCACGCACGCAGCAACCCCGGAGGTCGGTCACACCGACCTCCGGGGTTGCTCGCTGGTTGGGGCTAGTCTTCGGTGTCCCCGGTGTCCTTGGCCACGTCGTGGCGTTGACGCCTGGCGCGGACCTTGTCGCGTCGGTCGTCGACGACCTCGGCCTCCTGCTGGGGCTCCAGGCCGGTGCGCAGTACGAGCTGGGCCGCCCTCGACTCCTCGTCACGCCCGGCCTCCTCACGGCGGCGGGCGGCGATGGCCTTCTGCACCGCACCACGGCGCAGCAACCGGCTCGACAGGGTGATGAAGATGAGCACCATCGCGATGAACCCGAGGATCAGACCGATCCCGGGGCCGTCGCCCGGCTCTGTCGGCGGACGGGACTGCCGCATCCCGATCGCCAGGACACCGTAGACCCAGCCGATACCGGTCAGCGTCCAGTTCACCCAGGTGACCAGCGCGGAGCGGGAGATCACCGTACCCAGGGTCAGCAGCACACCACCGACGAGCGCGAGCCAGGCGTAGACCCGCTCCGGCAGCGTGGTGACGAACGTCTGCGCCAGGTCGGAGAACAGCAGCACGTCGTAACCGTGGACCTCCCCGGAGTGCGGGAGGAAGAGCGAGACGAGGACGACCACCGCCCCGAACACCAGCACCGGCAGCGACGACCCCAGCACGATGGTTCCGGACGCGCGACGCTCCGCCACGGCGAGATCTCCGCCGGCGCTGCGCTCCAGCTCCTCGACGTGCTTGTTGAGGGCCTCCACGCGGCGCTTGTTCAGCGCCTCGCGGCTCTCCGGCTCCTGGGCCCTCTTCACTCCGTCAGTCTTCCTACTCACAACCGCAGCCTCCGTCCTGAACTCCCGATGTCGCCGGAGCGGCGGGTGCCGACGGCCTTCCGATCCCCGGCAGGCCGAGGCCGACGCCGGCTCCCGCCTGCCCGACCGGGCCCGTGGTGGGCACGGAACCGGCCTCCGCCATGTCCCCCGCCTTCGTCCGACGGTGCGAGTGCACACCGGAGTCGGCGATGAGGAAGTGCGGTGCCGAGGAGGTCACGGTGACCTCCACGACGTCCCCGGGACGCACGGCCTCGTCGCCCGGGGCGAAGTGGACGAGCCGCCCGTCGCGGGAGCGTCCGGACATGCGCTGCGTGCGGGCGTTCTTGCGTCCCCCACCGTCCTGCACGAGCAATTCGACGCGCCGGCCGACCTGGGCGGCGTTGTCCTCGCCGCTGATGCGCTCCTGGAGCCGTTCGAGACGCTCGTAGCGGTCCTGCACCACCGACTTGGGGATCTGGTCGGACAGGGACGCCGCCGGCGTCCCCGGGCGCGGGGAGTACTGGAAGGTGTAGGCGCTGGTGAAGCGGGACTCCTCGACGACCCGCAGGGTCTCCTGGAAGTCCTCCTCGGTCTCACCGGGGAAACCGACGATGAGGTCGGTGGTGATCACCGCGTCCGGCATGCGCTCACGGACCTTGTCGAGGATGCCGAGGAACTTCTTCGAGCGGTAGGACCGGCGCATGGCCTTGAGGATCCGGTCGGAGCCCGACTGCAGCGGCATGTGCAGCTGCGGGCAGACCACCGGGGTCTCGACCATCGCGTCGATGACGTCGTCGGTGAACTCCGCCGGGTGGGGGCTGGTGAAGCGCAGACGCTCGAGGCCCTCGATCTCACCGCAGGCGCGCAGCAGCTTCGAGAAGGCGCTGCGGTCACGTTCGACGAAGGGGTCGGAGAAGTTCACCCCGTAGGCGTTGACGTTCTGCCCGAGCAGCGTGACCTCGGTGACACCCTGGGCGACCAGGGCCTCGACCTCCGCCAGGACGTCGCCCGGGCGACGGTCCTGCTCCGCACCGCGCAGCGAGGGCACGATGCAGAACGTGCAGGTGTTGTTGCAGCCCACCGACACACTCACCCAGCCGGCGTAGGTCGACTCACGCTTGGCCGGCAGCACGGAGGGGAACTGTTCCAGCGAGTCGACGATCTCCACCTCGGCGCGCCGGTTGTGCTCGCTGCGCGACAGCAGGGTGGGCAGCGACCCCATGTTGTGCGTACCGAAGACCACGTCCACCCACGGGGCCTTGTCGACGACGGTCTGCTTGTCCTTCTGCGCCATGCAGCCGCCGACCGCGATCTGCATGCCCGGATGGCCGTCCTTGACCTCCTTGAGCTGGCCGAGCGTGCCGTAGAGCCGGTTGTCGGCGTTCTCCCGGACCGCGCAGGTGTTGAACACCACGACGTCCGGCGTCGAGCCACCACGCACCGGCACGTAGCCGGAGTCCTCGAGCAGTCCGGAGAGTCGCTCCGAGTCGTGGACGTTCATCTGGCAACCGAAGGTGCGGACCTCGTACGTTCGGTTGTTCCGGTTGTCAGGCCGGGTCATTTCTGCAGTACTACGGGATTCAACCACGGTCCCCGAGTGTAGTGCAGCACCCCCGCCAGGCCCTAAGAACACCCGCGTCAACGGCCCGGGAACTGCACATTCGCCGGTATTAACGGAATCGTAACGTGATACAAGCCTCAGCGGGTTCCCCGTCATGGCGCAACTAACACTAGACTTCTCGCATGACAGTTCAAGAGAATGCATCGAGCATGATCACCCTCACCGGGGTGAACAAGTATTTCGGAGACTTCCAGGCCCTGAAGGACATCAACCTGGACATCCCCTCAGGCCAGGTCGTGGTGGTGCTGGGGCCGTCCGGTTCCGGCAAGTCGACCCTGTGCCGGACGATCAACCGGTTGGAGACCATCGACACCGGGGAGATCCGGATCGACGGCGAACTCCTCCCCGAGGAGGGTAAGGACCTGGCCCGGCTGCGTTCCGAGGTCGGCATGGTCTTCCAGTCCTTCAACCTGTTCAGCCACATGACGATCCGCGACAACGTCACCCTGGCACCGGTGAAGGTGCGAAAGACCTCCAAGTCAGACGCATCGAAGGCCGCCGACCGCCTCCTGGACCGCGTCGGCATCGCCGTGCAGGCCGACAAGTACCCCGCCCAGCTCTCCGGCGGGCAGCAGCAGCGCGTGGCCATCGCCCGCGCCCTGGCGATGGAGCCGAAGGTCATGCTCTTCGATGAGCCGACCTCCGCCCTGGACCCCGAGATGATCAACGAGGTCCTCGACGTGATGGCCGGCCTCGCCGCCGAGGGCATGACCATGGTCGTGGTCACCCACGAGATGGGCTTCGCCCGCCGCGCCGCCGACCGGATCCTGTTCATGGCCGACGGCGCCATCGTCGAGGACACCGACCCGGAGACCTTCTTCACCAATCCCGAGTCCGACCGGGCCAAGGACTTCCTGGCGAAGATCGTCGGGCACTAGGGAGGGGAGGAAGATGAAAACCGAGAACAGAAAACCCCGGTCGGTCGCCCCGCGGCGGGCCGGCCTGCTGCGACGGGTCACCGCCGCGGTCCTCGTCGTCGCCGGTGCCGCCACCATGACCTCCTGCGGGAGCTCCGAGCCGCGTTCCCTGCTTGACGACATCGAGAACGGCAGCGTGACCCTGGGCACCAAGTTCGACCAGCCCGGACTCGGCGAGCGCACGCCGGACAAGGAGTTCGTCGGCATGGACGTCGACGTCTCCCGCTACGTCGTCGAGTTCATCGCCGACAAGAACGGGTGGGACGTACCCGAGATGGAGTGGCGCGAGACGCCGTCCTCCCAGCGCGAGACCCTGATCAACAACGGCGAGGTCAACATGATCGCCGCCACCTACTCCATCAACGCCGGACGCCTCGCCGCCGTCGACTTCGCCGGCCCCTACATGGTCACCCACCAGGGCCTGCTGATCGAGGCCGAGACCGGCATCACCGGACTGGAGGACGTCAAGGACGGCATGCGGCTGTGCTCGGTCTCCGGCTCCACCCCCGCGCAGAAGGTCAAGGAGGCCCTGCCCGGTGTGCAGCTCCAGGAGTTCGACACCTACGCCGCCTGCGCCGAGGGTGTGAAGCAGGGCGTGGTGGACGCCCTGACGACCGACGCGACGATCCTCGCCGGCTTCGCCCAGCGCTACAAGGAGCGTTACGACGACGACTTCCGCGTGATCCAGCTGCAGAACCCGGACGGCTCCTTCTGGACCGACGAGCACTACGGCATCGGCCTGCCCAAGGGCGACGGCGCCGACCGCGAGGCGGTCAACGAGGCCCTGGAGGAGATGTACGACTCCGGCGCCTTCGACCAGATCGTCAAGGACAACCTGGGCGAGGACTTCGAGATCGGGCCGAAGCCCGACATCGGCGACCTCTCGTTCACCGAAGACTAGAACCACACCTGAAAGGAAGGGAGGTACCGACATGAATCCCGATCTCTGGGCCGAGATGGGCCCACAACTGTTGTCCGTCTTCTGGATGACGATCAAACTCGCGTTCTGGTCTGCCATCGGTGCGCTGATCCTGGGGACGATCCTCACCGCGATGAGGGTCTGCCCGGTCGGCATCCTGCGTACGGTCGCCACGGTCTACATCAACACCGTGCGAAACACCCCGCTCACACTGATCGCACTGATCATGTCGCTGGGGCTCTACTACCAGCTGAACCTGCTGCTGGCCTCGAACTCCAGCCCCAACTTCATCGAACAACAGAACTTCCGCCTGGCGGTCCTGGCGTTCATCCTCTACACCTCGACCTTCGTGGCCGAGTCGCTGCGTTCCGGCATCAACACCGTGCCCTTCGGCCAGGCCGAGGCGGCGCGCTCCCTGGGGCTGAGCTTCACCCAGAACTTCCGGCACGTCGTGCTGCCCCAGGCCTTCCGCGGGGCCATCGTCCCGCTGGGCAACACGTTGATCGCCCTGATCAAGAACACGACCATCGCGTCGGTCATCGGCGTGGGTGAAGCCTCACTGCTGATGAAGACCATGACGGAGAACTACGCCAGTGACCTGTTCATCATCGCCGGCATCATTGCCGCCGGCTTCATCGTCCTCACCCTCCCGACCGGCCTGTTCTTCGGCTGGGCCGGCAAGCGTTGGGCGGTGAAGCGCTGATGTCCACACGTGCAACAGTCCTCTACGACGCCCCCGGCCCCAAGGCGGTCCGGTTCAACCGGGTGCTCACGGTCGTCACCGTGGTCCTCCTGCTGCTGATCCTGGCCTTCGTGCTGGTGAAGCTCAATGACGGCGGACAGCTCGACAAGGCCAAGTGGGAGATCTTCTTCTACGGCAACACCTGGACGACCTACATCCTGCCGGGTCTGTTCTGGACCTTCGCCTCGGCGATCCTCTCGATCGTCCTGTCCCTGGTCTTCGGCGCGGTGTTCGGTATCGCCCGACTGTCCACGATCGCCCCGGTGCGCTGGTTTGCCGGTGTGGTGGTCGAGTTCTTCCGCTCGATCCCGGTGCTCGTGCTGATGATCTTCACCTACGCCTTCTTCGGCCACTACGCCGTCTTCCCGTCGACCTACCTGGGCTTCGCGGCCGTCGTGACTTCGCTGACCCTGTACAACGGGTCGGTGATCGCCGAGATCCTGCGTTCCGGCATCGAGTCGCTGCCCAAGGGCCAGTCCGAGGCGGCCTCCGCGCTGGGCCTGTCCTGGGGTCAGATGATGCGCAAGATCCTGCTCCCCCAGGCGGTGGCGGCCATGCTGCCGGCGATCGTCTCGCAGATGGTCATCGCACTGAAGGACTCCGCGCTTGGTTACGGCGTGAACTTCGTCGAGGTCGTGCGTTCCGGCCGTCAGCTCGGTGAGTTCTACGGCGCGATGCTCCCGGCACTGCTCGTGGTGGCGGCGATCATGATCATCATCAACTTCGGGCTCTCGAAGTTGGCCGAGCGCATGGAGCAGCAGCTGCGTGCCGGTCGCGCCCGCCGCAACATCGCGGCCAAGGTCCCCCACCAGAAGGACCAGGGGCTCGAGACCAAGGACTCGGTGAATGTCGACTGGCATGCCGAAGGTCACAAGGACCTGAGGTCGACCACCGACTAGCGGTCCTCTCCCCCGAGTTCCTCGATCCTCAGGTCGAGGGCACGGCGGGCCCGGGTGAGGCTCCTGCCCTCCGGGAATCCCCGCCTGGCGGCCACCCCGACGATTCGTCGCAGGTGTCGCTCGTAGTCCCGACGGTCGGCGGGCACCGTGGTCACGGTGCCCGCCTTCTTCGTCACCAGGTTGTCGAGGATGGCCTCCTGGTCGGCTTCGTCGACCTGTGACAGCGCTTCCTCGATGAGGTGGCCTGCCACGCCTTTCGTCACGAGTTCGCGGCGCAGCACGCTGACGGACTTGCGCTGGTTGTGCTGACGCTGGCGTACCCACTCGTTGGCGAAGCGGGCGTCGTCCACCATGCCGTTGGCGATGCACCGCTCGACGACGAGCTCCACCAGGTCGGGGTCGACGGTCTCCCCGTCCGCGCCCGAGGTCTCGGCGAGGCGTCCCCTGAGTTCGGAGACCGAGCGGTCACGGTGGCTGATCAGCCGGGTGGCCTTCGACTTCAGCGGTGCGAGACGCTCCTCGAGACTCTCGTCGATGATCTCCTCACCGGTCTCGCCACGCTGCACCGCGGCGATGGCAGCCTGCAGCTGCTCGATCCGGTCGGACGTGCTGGAGTCGGACGTGCTGGAGTCGGACGCAGACACCGGAGTACTCCCGTCTAGTCGTCTTCCTCGTCATCGAACGTGGGGACCACGCTGATCGGCACGTTGTCCGGGTCCTCGATGCCCGGGACGTCCATGGCGGCGGACTCCGTCTCCGCCTCGGGGGCCTCGGTACCCTTGGCTGCGGCGTAGGGGCCGACCTGGAGGGTACGCATGATGCCGTCCTCGATCTCGGAGGACAGGTCCGGGTTGGCCTTGAGGAACTCGCGGGCCTTCTCCTTCCCCTGGCCCAGCTGGTCGCCCTTGTAGGTGTACCAGGAGCCCGACTTCTTCACGAGCCCGTTGTCCACGCCCAGGTCGATGATCGAGCCCTCTCGCGAGACACCCTCACCGTAGAGGATGTCGAACTCGGCGATCTTGAACGGCGGGGAGACCTTGTTCTTCACGATCTTCATCTTGGTGCGGTTACCCACCGCGTCCTGCCCGTCCTTCAACGTCTGGATACGGCGCACGTCACAGCGCACCGAGGCGTAGAACTTCAGGGCCTTACCACCGGTGGTGGTCTCCGGGGAGCCGAACATCACGCCGATCTTCTCGCGCAGCTGGTTGATGAAGATGGCGGTCGTGCCCGTCTGGTGCAGTGCACCGGTCATCTTGCGCAGCGCCTGGCTCATCAGCCGGGCCTGCAGACCGACGTGGCTGTCACCCATGTCGCCGTCGATCTCGGCCTTCGGGGTCAGCGCGGCCACGGAGTCGACGACGATGATGTCGATGGCGCCGGAACGCACGAGCATGTCGGCGATCTCGAGGGCCTGCTCACCGGTGTCCGGCTGCGAGACCAGGAGGTTGTCCGTGTCCACGCCCAGCTTCTTCGCGTAGTCCGGGTCCAGGGCGTGCTCGGCGTCGACGAAGGCGGCGATGCCGCCGGCCTTCTGCGCCTCGGCGATGGCGTGCAGCGCCACGGTCGTCTTACCCGAGGACTCCGGGCCGTAGATCTCGACGACACGTCCACGCGGGAAACCGCCGAGGCCCAGAGCCACGTTGATCGCGATGTTTCCCGAGGAGATCACCTGGATCGGGGGACGGTTGTCGTCGCCGAGACGCATCACCGCGCCCTTGCCGAAGTCCTTCTCGATCTGCGACATCGCCAGGTCGAGCGCCTTCTGGCGGTCAGCACCTGCGTTGCCGTTCCCGCTCTTCTTCTTGGTGGCCATGTGCCCTCATTTCCGTTCTCGTTCTCGGCGCTGCCGGTGTGCAGCGCCCCGTGGACCTCACCCTGAGACCTCTACCGGTACAGAAGTCCCCGTACAGGAGAGACTCGCCAGGCACCTCCCGGGGTTCCCTGGGGAGGCCGTCGGCGTCACTGACTATTTCTACCGCACCGAGTGGACACCACAGACAATACACGAACCTGTGTTCGAGAGAAGTCGACACGCCCCGACATTGTGGTGGCCCACCCCTCCCCGCACACAGGTGCCGTCACAGGTCCTCACCGAGCCGACGCTCGGAGGGGACCTCGAAGTCGTCGCACAGCGACAACCAGACCTCCCTGAGATCGTGCCCCTGTTCGATCAGTTCGGCGGGCGTCTCCCCGAGCCCCGCGAGGACGTGGCTCCCGGCGATCCAGCTACCGAACGAGTCGCCGAACTCTCCGTGGACCAACCGGTCGAACTCCGTACGTCGCATGGCCCATACGCTAACAGACGCACCCGTCCCACCCCGGTCTTGAACGGCGTACAAGCCACGGGCTAGAGTTCTTCACATGGTGAACTCATCAACCCGCCCGGCCGACACCGCCGACTCGGCCGATTCAGCCGCCCCGAACAATCGGGGCGGTCGACGGTCCACGGCCACCGACATCGCCCTGATGGCGACCTTCGCCGCCCTGATCATCGTGCTCGGCGCGGTGACGATCCCGGTCGGCTCCCTCGGTGTCCCGATCGTGCTGCAGAACATGGGCGTCGCCCTGACGGCGATGATCCTCGGCTGGAAGCGCGGCGGCCTCGCCGTGCTGCTCTTCATCTCCGTCGGCTTCCTCGGCGTGCCGAACATGGCCGGCTGGAAGCCCGCGTTGGCCGCCGTCGCCGGCCCCACGGTGGGCTACATCGTCGGTTACGTCGTCTCCGCCGTCGTCATCGGCGCCATCGCCCAGCTCGCACCGCGTCGCCATGCCGCACGCGTCGGTGTCTTCATCGTCGCCGGACTCGTCGGTGTCTGCGTGCAGTACCTGTGCGGCAGCATCGGCCTGATGCTGCGCGCGGGGATGGACTTCACCGGCGCACTGGTCTCCAACGCCCCGTTCATCCCGGGTGACATCGTCAAGATGGTGGTCGCGGCCCTCATCGCCGCCGCCGTCCTGCGGGCCGTCCCCGACCTCGCACCGTCCGCACGCCGACGGGACAAGTCCGGGGCCGCCGCATGACCGTCACCTACGACAGGGCCGGCGTCGTCGTCGACGGATCCACGCTCCTGCACCCGGTGACCCTGGATCTCACCGAGCAACGTGTCAGCGTCATCGGCGCCAACGGCTCCGGTAAGTCGACCCTGATCAGGATGATCAACGGCCTGACCCCCGCCACCTCCGGGACGGTGGAGGTCGACGGCGTCCCCGTCGGACGCCGCGGGCGCAAGGTACGCGGTGCCGTGGGTTTCCTCTTCTCCGACCCCGACAACCAGATCATCATGCCCAGCGTGGCCGAGGACGTCGCCTTCTCACTGCGCGGTTCCGGGTTGTCCCGTACGCAGATCGCCGAACGGGTCGCCGAGTCCCTGCGTGCGGTGGGGCTGGAGGGCAAGGACGAGCAGTCCCCGCACCTGCTGTCCGGCGGCGAGAAGCAGATGCTCGCGCTCGCCTCGATCACCGCACTGTCGCCACAGGTCGTCGTCGCCGACGAGCCGTCCTGCCTGCTCGACCTGGTCAACCGCAACCGGTTGCGCCGCACCCTGGACTCCCTGGAGCAGCAGGTCATCACCGTCACCCATGACCTGGAGCTCGCCGCCGACGCCGAGCGGACGATCTGCGTCGACGACGGCAGGATCGTCGACGACGGTGCCCCGGACGACGTGATCGCCGCCTACGTCCGCCGGATGTCGGAGGTGGGCTGCCGGTGATCAGCCCCTCCCGTGTGCCCCTCGGCGTCTACTCGCCGGGGACGTCCCCGGTCCACCGCGCAGCGCCCGGGGTGAAGCTGGCCGTGCTCAGCGTCTTCCTCGTGGCCTCCGCCGTGCTGGTCGACTCCTGGGTAGGGGGAACTGTCTGCATCGCCCTGGTCCTCCTCGTGGCACTCATCGCCCGCATCCCCCCACGGCTGCTGGTACGTCAGCTCAGCGGCGCACTGCCGTTACTGGTGTTCCTCGGGTTGATGCTGTGGTGGCGCACCGACTTCCAGCAGGCGGCGACCATGGTCACCGTCCTGTTCTCCGCCGTCGGCGGGGCGGTGGTGCTCACCCTCACCACCCGGGTGTCGGAGATGATGGCCACCTTCGAGCGGATGCTCGCCCCCTTCGCCCGGTTCGGTGTCCCGGTCGACCAGGTGAGCCTGGCGCTCACCCTCACGCTGCGACTGATCCCTCTGCAGGTCCAGGCGGTCAACGACGTGCTGGACGCCCGGCGTGCCCGAGGGTCACGCTCCGCAGCGGTGTCGCTGACCGCCTTCGGCGTGCCCGTCGTGGTCAGGACGATCCTGCGTGCCCGTTCCATTGCCGACGCACTGCGTGCGCGCGGCGCGGCGGACTGACGGCCCCCACCACTACGGCGCCGAGATCTCCCCGGCGGCCCGCCGCGGCACCGTCTTGACCTCGACGCCACCCATCACGGCGATGCCACGCACCCGCACCACGGGTGCGTCGGGCGGCAGATCACGTTCGCGTAGTCGGACCGACCTGGACCGGGCGCTGCCGAAGCCACCCATCAACCCGAACCCGTGCTCAACCACCCGGACGTCCTCCGGGACCAGGATCTGCACGCCGCCCATCACCGCGGTGACGGTGACGACGGTCTCCGGGGACTCGAAGACGGCATTCCTCAGGTCAAGCAGCGCGCCTCCCATCACGACGACCACCCGGTGGGCCCGAGCACAGGCCCACTCCCCCTTCTTGTCCACCCCGGACATCACCGCGACCGACCACGCCGAGCCCGGTACCCCGGTGAACCTGGCGTCGCCGGACGTGGCGAGTGCCGACCCCGGTCGACGGACGGGCGGGGCGCCCGCGTTGCGGCGGGACGTGCCCGCGACGACGGCCATCGGATCGACGACGAGGTCGTCGAGCAGTGCGGCGAGGTCCGCGCGCGAACCAACGCTCCACGCGGCCGCGCAACGTTCGTCAAACTCCCCCAGGTCGATCTGCCCGCGGGCGGTTGCCTCGGACAATTCAGCGAGGACGCGCTCCCTGTCCACGGTCGAGGCCCGCAGCGCATGTCCCCCGTCGCCACGGGCCTCCCCGCGTGCCTCCCTACGGGAGCTGTCGTCGGGCGGGGTCACCATGTGACGAAGCCTACTCCCCCCGGAGCTCGCGCATCTTCTGTGCGACGGCGTCGTTATTCACCGACTGTGCCTGGGGTTGCCCCTGGTTGATCGCCTGCTGCGAGCCCGAGCCGGACACGGCGTTCTGTCCGGAGTTTCCGCCACCCATCTCCGCACGCAGCTGCTCCAGGCGGGAGTGACCGGCCATGTGCACGCCGGCCTGCTCGACCTCTGCCATCCGGCCCTGCACGGAGTTCTCCGCCAGCTCGGCCTGCCCGAGGGCGTTGGAGTAACGGCGTTCGATCTTCTCGCGGACCTGGTCCAGGTTCGGCGAGTCCGCGCTGGCGGCCCGGTCCATGGACTGCAGCGAGTCCGCAACCTTCTCCTGCATCTTCGCCTGCTCGAGCTGGCTGAGCAGCTTGGTGCGCTCGGACACCTTCTGCTGCAGCTGCATCGAGTTGCGCTCCACGGCCTTCTTGGCCTGGTCCGCCTGCTGCAGCGACTGGTCGTGCAGCTGCTTCATGTCCTCGACCGACTGCTCGGCGGTGACGAGCTGGGCGGCGAAGGCCTCGGCGGCGTTCTCGTACTCCACGGCCTTCTGGTTGTCGCCCTCGGACCGGGCCTTGTCCGACAACGTCAGCGCCTGCTTGGTGTTGGACTGGAGCTTCTCGATCTCGGCGAGCTGACGGTTCAGCTTCATCTCCAGCTGACGCTGGTTGCCGATGACGGCCGCCGCCTGCTGCGACAACTGACGGTGCTGGTTCTGCGCCTCACGGATGGCCTGCTCGATCTGCACCTTCGGGTCGGCGTTCTCCTCGATCTTCGAGTCGAACAGCGCCATGAGGTACTTCCAGGCCTTAGAGAACGGGTTTGCCATGAGTCTGAACGTCTCCTTCGGACGGGGCGATGAGGTCGCAGGGTCGGTGCGTGACAGCTAGATGTCAACCACGAAAGTATATCAGCGCGCGGCGGCGGACACCGGCTCGACCGGGGTGGCGGCGGTCAGTTCCGCCGCGGCCGCGTCGAACGCCATCATCGCGGCGGCCTCGATGATCACCTGGGACACCCGGATCCCCAGGGCCACGCACACACTCGCCAGCAGCTCCGAGGAGACCTCCTTGCGGCCCCGCTCCAGCTCGGAGAGGTAGCCGGGGCTCACGTTGGCGGCCACGGCCAGTTCCCGCAGCGTGCGGTGGGAGTCCTCACGGAAGCCGCGCAACGTCGCGCCGAGGGCCTCACGCAGGAGCGGTTCGGCGAGCGTCGTGGACACCGCGTCCACGCCCGCCAGGTCGACGTCGGGTCGTTCTTTCTCGAGTACCGAAGTGTGCTTTGCCATTACCGTCTCCAACGGTTGGGGGTCCGTTTTTGTTCCCGCCAAGTCTAGACTACGACGACGGCGGCGTCCTGCCTTCGCGACGAGCCGGACGGGCCGGAGCGTCTCAGAAATCGTCGGCGACCGCGCTGAGCGCGTCCAGTGCGTCCACCGCGTCAATCGCGAGGGAGAGCGCGCGGGACGCGGCGGCAGCGCGTACGTCGCGTCGCGAGGGCCCCGCGGGTCCCGGGGAGCCGAGGTCAGCCTCCGTCAGTGACACGACGTGGTCGATGGCCTCCTCCCCGGCACGAGGGGCGGACCACACTGCCACGTAGACCTCACCGACCGGGTGTCCGTCCTGACTGTCCGGCCCGGCCACGCCCGTCACACCGAGGCCGATGTCAGCACCACAACGGGTGGCCGCACCGCGGGCGAGCTGCCGGGCGACGTCCGGGTCCACCGGTCCCCTGGCGTCCAGCAATTCCTCATCCACGCCGGCCAGGCTGGCCTTGAGGTCGGTGGCGTAGACCACGAGACCTCCACGCAGCACCGCCGAGGCGCCGGGGATGTCCGCCACCGTCGAGGCGATCGCCCCTGCCGTCAGGGACTCCGCGGTGGCCACCGTGAACCCGGCGGACGTCGCGGCGGTCACCAGTCGACGCGCCAGGATCCCCGGCAGCGCCGAGCCCCCTGCCTCAGGCATGTGCGGCACCTGGGGCGCCGTCGGCACCGGCACGGTTACGCGAATCCAGCAGGTACTGCACCCCGGTGACCACGGTCACCAGCACGGCCAGGCCCACGAGCGGGTACGTCAGCCAGTTCGTCCACTCCGGCAGCGGGGCGATCACCATGGCGACCGCGAGCGTCTGCAGGACCGTCTTCAACTTGCCGCCCTTGGAGGCCGGCACGACCTTGCCCCGACGGGCCAGGACCATGCGCCACACCGTGATACCCAGCTCACGGACCACGATCACCACCGTGACCCACCACCACAGGTCGCCGAGGATGTTCAGCGAGACCATCGCCGAGATCATCAACGCCTTGTCGGCGATGGGGTCGGCGAGCTTGCCGTAGTCGGTGATCACCTCGTAGCGCCGAGCGAGGAACCCGTCCAGCTGGTCGGTCGCCATCAGCACGCAGAAGGCCACCAGGGCCCACCACCGCAGGGCGTGGTCGAGGTCCCGCTCACCCTGCAACGGCCCTGCCGCGATGAGCAGCCACACGAACACCGGGATCAGGATGATCCGCACGGTGGTCAGGACGTTGGGGAGGTTGAACCGGTGGACGGCGCGACCGAACTGCGACCGCCGCGCACCGGTCATGGTGCCGTGGGGGCCGCGATCGTCACTGTTCTGCATCTCGTGCTGAGTCTCTTGCACCCTTCACATCCTACCCAGTACGGCCGTCGGGGGTAACACCGACGGGGCCCGACATCAGCGGTTGCCAGCGGACTCTACGGAGGTCCCGGAGTCTTCCTCGGTCGCGTCCGCCTCGCCGTCCGCCTCGCCGTCCGCCTCGCCGTCGTCCTTGCCCGCGTCGTGGCGCGACTTCAGCAGGCTGGCGATCACCGTCACGGCCAGGACGCCGACGATAACGATCAGCGACGTCACCGTCTCCACCTCGGGGGCACCCAGCACCGGCTCGCCACCGTTGATGAACGGCAGGCCGTTCTCGTGCAGGGCGTGCAGAATCAGCTTGGCACCGATGAAGGCCAGGATCACGCCCAGGCCGTAGGGCAGGTACACCAGGCGGTCGAGCAGTCCGTCCAGCAGGAAGTACATCTGTCGCAGACCCAGCAACGCGAAGGCGTTGGTGGTGAACACGATGTAGGGCTCCTGGGTGATGCCGTAGATCGCCGGGATGGAGTCCAGTGCGAACATCAGGTCCGTCATGCCGATCGCCACCAGGCAGACCAGCAGAGGCGTCACGGCGAACTTGCCGAGCCGACGCACGAACAGCTTGTCACCGTGGTACTCGTCGGCCACGGGAACGGCCTTGTTCAGCGTCTTGATCAGCTTCATGTCGCTGGGGTCCTTCTCCGGCTTGTCGGAGACCTCGTCGCGGACCACGCTGAACGCCGTCCACAGCAGCCAGATGCCGAAGATGTAGAACACGTCCGACCAGGCGTCGATGGCGGCGGCACCGAAGGCGATGAAGATACCGCGGAAGACCAGCGCCAGGGCGATACCGATCAGCAGCACCTTCTGCTGGTACTCCCGCGGCACCTTGAACGTGCCCATGATCAGGGCGAAGATGAAGAGGTTGTCCACACTCAACGCCTTCTCCGTGACGTAGCCGGTGAAGAACTCCACCCCGTGGACGTGGGGGTCGCCGGGCTCACCCCAGGTGAACCAGAGGAACACCCCGAAGCAGCAGGCCAGGGCGACGTAGAACAGGCTCCACCAGGCAGATTCCTTGATGGTGGGGGCGTGGGGGGTACGCACGTGGGCGTAGAAGTCGAAGACGAAGAATCCTGCGATCACCACGATGGTGATGATCCAGGTGAGGGCGTTAACTTCCATGACGGGTCGAAACCTCCGGTCGGCTAGGTGGACCGGAGGTCTCCCCCACCACCAGCAGTGTCACTCCTGGTGGCCGGCACGACCGGGGACCGATGACGGTCGCCGTGTTGACGATCAGTGCCGTGGGCGGGGTACTCCCCTCCTGACTTCTCAGGACTATACCAGAAGCCCGCCCCGGGTGTCCCTCCCGACGACGCGGGACGAGGAGCCCTAGAACACGCCGGCGGTACCGGACGGGTCGGCGCGCACCACGCGCGGCTCGTCCTGCGCCTGGACCACGGGGATCTCCCCGGTGGGGTCGCTGTCCTGGTCCGGGTAGCCGCCCGGGGTGTCACCGGCCGACGCACTGCCGGCAGCGGCGGTATCGGCGGTGGGGACGGCGGCGTAGTCGTCCTGCGCGTAGTCGTCCTCGCCGTACTCGTCGCCCCAGACATCGGCCTCGCCCTGCGCGTCCTTCGGCGCCTCGGCCGGGTCTGCCCCCTTGAGCATCCAGACGATGGTGTCCAGCTCCTCGGGCTTGACCAGCACGTCGCGGGCCTTGGACCCCTCGGACGGGCCGACGACCCCGTGGGTCTCCATGAGGTCCATCAGGCGTCCTGCCTTGGCGAAGCCGATGCGCAGCTTGCGCTGCAGCATGGAGGTCGAGCCGAACTGGCTGGTGACCACGAGCTCCACGGCCTGCAGCAGGTCCTCCAGGTCGTTGCCGATGTCCGGGTCGATGTCCTTCTTCGCCTCGGCGGCCTTGTCCTCGGTGACGCCGTCGGTGTAGTCGGGCTCGGCCTGGTCCTTGGCCGCGTCGACCACGGCCTGGACCTCCTCATCGGTGACGAACGCGCCCTGCATGCGCAGCGGCTTGCCCGCACCCTGCGGGATGAACAGCCCGTCGCCCATGCCGATGAGCTTCTCCGCACCACCCTGGTCCAGGATCACGCGGGAGTCGGTGAGCGACGACGTCGCGAAGGCCAGGCGGGAGGGCACGTTGGTCTTGATCAGGCCGGTGACCACGTCCACGGAGGGACGCTGCGTGGCGAGCACCAGGTGGATGCCCGCGGCACGGGCCTTCTGGGTGATGCGCACGATCGCGTCCTCGATCTCCTTGGGCGCGGTCATCATCAGGTCGGCGAGCTCGTCGACGACGCAGACGATGTACGGGTACGGGCGGTACTCGCGCTCGGAGCCGGCGGGCGTGGTGATCTCACCGGACTTCACCTTGCGGTTGAAGTCCTTGATGTGGCGCACGCGCGTGGACTTCATGTCCATGTAGCGCTGCTCCATCTCCTCGACCAGCCAGGTCAGGGCGGCGGCGGCCTTCTTCGGCTGCGTGATGATCGGGGTCACCAGGTGCGGGATGCCCTCGTAGGGGGTCAGCTCCACCATCTTCGGGTCGATGAGGATCAGGCGCACGTCCTCCGGTGTCGCGCGCGTCAGTACGGACACCAGCAGGGAGTTGACGAAGGCGGACTTACCGGAACCGGTGGAACCGGCGACGAGCAGGTGCGGCATCTTCTGGATCGAGTGCGCCACGAAGGTGCCCTCGATGTCCTTGCCCAGCCCGATGAGCATCGGGTCGGGGTCGTCGTGGACGTTGGGGGCGTTGAGCACGTCGCCGAGGCGGACCATCTCGCGGTCGCTGTTGGGCACCTCGATACCCACGGCGGACTTGCCCGGGATCGGGGTGAGCAGCCGCACGTTGTCGGTGGCCGCGGCGTAGGCGAGGTTGGACTGCAGATTGGTGATCTTGGAGACCTTCACACCCGGGCCGAGCTCGATCTCGTAGCGGGTCACGGTGGGTCCGCGGGAGAAGCCGGTGACCTGGGCGTCGATCTTGAACTCGGCGAAGACCTCGGTGATCGCCTCGATCATCCGGTCGTTGGCCTCACTGTGGGTCTTGGCGGCCTCACCGGGGACCAGCAGTTCGGTGGACGGCAGGAGGTACTCGGCCGAGGTCACGTCGGCCACGGGCGGGGTCTCCTCGACCCCGGACGTTCCGGACGCACCGGACGCCGCCGAGGCGCTCGCGGCGTCCGGGTCGGCGCCGGAGCGCGCGAGGATACGGCGGCGGGTCTCCTCGCGGTCGTCCGCGGCGGACTGCCCGGACGCCGCAGGCGCGGTGCGGGTCGCACCGGCTCCAGCCGCCGCAGCAGCGCCAGCTGCGCCAGCCGCGCCAGCCGCCGCAGCCGCCGCAGCCGCGGGTGCCGCCACCGGCGCCACCGCGGGCACCGGGCTCGCCGGCGCAGGGGTCTTGGGTGCGGGCGTCTTCGCGGCGGGGGCAGCAGAAGCTGCGGAGGATGAGTCCTCGCCGAAGAGGTCGTCGTCGATACCCGAGGTCGCGGCCGGGCGCGAGCCACGGGTGGCAGGTGCCGCACCACCGACGGTGGGCGCCTGGAGGTCGTCGTCCTCGACCGGGGCACCCGGGTCCGCCAGCTCCTGCGGGCTCTTGCCCCGGAACACCAGGGTCGCCTGGTCGTCGGAACTGGAGCTGGAGTTGGAGTTGGAGTCCACCGGGTAGTTGTCCATCGGCGACGGGCGGCGGGCCGCGCGGGTCTCGGCGGACGCAGCGGACCCAGCGGATGCAGGGGCGCGTCGCGTCCTGCTCATCGCGGAGGTGGAACGCGGGGCGCGGTCCTGGCGCACGGCGTCGTCGAGTTCGCGGTCGACGGAGGCGTACTCGTCGTAGTCCTCGTCGCCGTAGTCGTCATAGTCCCCGTAGCCGTCGTAGCCACCGTCGCCCTGGGAACCGGCCCGGCTGCGGGCACGGTAGCCCAGCCAGCCGGCGAGCGAGGACACGAGCTGGCGCACGGTCATGCCGGTGAGCTGCAGGCCGCCGTAGACGATGACCATCAGCAGCAGCGGGACCGCGACGTACTCACTGAAGCCCACGGCCATGGGTGTGCCGACGAACTGGCCCACGATGCCGCCGGCGGACGCCCGTCCCTCCACGGTGCCGGGCTGTCCGGCGAGGATGTGGATGATGCCCAGGACGGCCAGCACGATGATTCCGATGCCGGCGCCGAGGCGCAGCCGGGAGTGCTGGGTGGTGTCGACGCCGACCATGAGGATCCAGGCCGTGGCTGCCAGCAGCACCGGGACCAGCAGGGCGGCGGCACCGATGAGGTAGGTCAGCACGAAGTCGATGCCGCCGCCGACGGTGCCGCCGACGCCGAACCAGGACGTCCCGGCGACGATGAGCGCGAGGGCGAGGGCGCCGAGGGCCGGGCCGTCGGCGCCGCCTCCCACGCGTTCGCGCGGCGCGTCGCCGAGCTGGTCCCGGTCGTCGTCCTCGGTCACGTCGCTACCTGCGCCGGACGCCGTCCTGTCGTCCTCCACGTGCCTGTCCACTCCCTTCGGTGCGGTCTTCTTCTTGGTGCCAGCTTTCTTGGTGCCGGTATTCTTCCTGCCGCCGGAGGCCCTGTCGATCACGGTCGTGGGCAGTTCGGCGGCGTCGTGGCTGCCCTGGCCGCCGTCATCGCCGTAGGCGTCGTCCGGGGCGTCGGGCGTCTTCACCGACAACTTGCGTGCGAGCCCACCGATACCGCGGGACATGCCGCCGAACATCGACCCCACCGACGACCCCACGGCGCTGAACGCGCCGCCGGTTCGTTCGAAGTCGGTCGTGTCGTAGGACGGCATCCGTCTGGTCTGCGTCGCGGCGCGCTTGGGTGCGTTGCCGGACGGACGGGTGGAACGCCCAGTGGAGCGCCGGGAGGAGGTCCCGGGAGAGGTACGCGTGCGACTGGTCGTTGACATGCGCGCCAGTTTAGCCCGGCGACCCCACCATTAACAGTCGCAACACGCGTCACATCCGTGACATTTGCCGGGCGACCGACGAAACCCCACTTACAGGCTGACCCGGCGCACGTCCTCCTCATTGCCCTCCACGGTCACATCACAGGCCTTGATCCTTCCGTAAATCCACAGGAGAAGCTCGCCGGCCTCACCGGTCACGGTCACCCCGGGGGACGTGTTTCCCACGGTCACCGACTCCCCGGCACCGTCGGTACGCACCAGCGTGACCGACACCCCGGAGCTGCGGATCAGCCCGCGTGCCATCTGCGACACCGCGCGCCACAGCGTGTCCCTCGTGCCCGCGGGCAGGTCACGCGGGGTCCACTCCCCTCCCCCACGGCGGGCGTCCTCGTGGTGGACGAAATTCTCGCCCAGGTTGATGAACCGGTCGCCCAGCCGCATCGGGTTCCACACGGGCGGGCCGTTGCGGTAGAGCTCCACGAGCTCCTCGAAAGGACGCCCCTCGTAGCGGGAGGTCATCGAATCCAGGTGCCCGGCCAGCGGCGGCAGGAACATCCCGGCCATCGCGTCCGGACGGTACTCGCGCAGCACCAGGTGCACGGCGAGGTCACGGGTCGCCCACCCCTCGCACAGCGTGGGCTCATCGGGGCCCAGGGACAGCAGAAGGTCCGCCAGGGCCAGGCGTTCATCGTGGGAGACTGTCATGTCTCACGATGCTACGCCGGGTCCGGGCGGACCGTGTGCGGAGTACCGGTTGTACCGGTCGAGCCGGCTCTACCGGACTACAGGGAGGGGACGTGGTCCTCCGGGTCGAGCTCTTCGACGATCTCGCTCGTCATCGGGACCACGGTGGGCACGATGAACGGCTCGCGCTTCCACTTGTCCTTGACGAACTTCGCGACCTTGCGGCGCAGCGTCTGCGCCATACGGTACGGGTCGGTCTCGCCGGAGCCGGACTGGTCGAGCATCACGTTGTCGACCAGCTCGGCGACCTGACGCATCATGTCCTTCGACGCGTCGGAGAAGCCGCGGGCCTGGACCTGCGGATCCTCCAGCGGACGGCCGGTGCGGTTGTCCACGACCACGGTCACGGAGATCAGGCCGCCCTCGGACATCGCGGTGCGGTCCTCGAGCTCCTCGGCTCCCACGTCACCCATGGTGACGCCGTCGACGTAGAGGTTGCCGACCTGGATCTGGCCGACCACGGAGGCCTGACCGTTGACCAGGTCGACGACCACGCCGTTCTGCGCGAGCACGGTGTGGTCGCGGGCGACACCCGTGGAGATGGCCAGCTCGCGGTTGGCGCGCAGGTGGCGCCACTCGCCGTGCACCGGCATCGCGTTGCGCGGACGGGCGGCGTTGTACAGGAACAGCAGCTCACCGGAGTAGCCGTGGCCGGAGGTGTGCACCATGGCGTCCTTGCCGGTGATGACCTCGGCGCCGATCTGCGAGAGCATGTTGATGACGCCGAAGACGGCCTCCTCGT
Source organism: Corynebacterium sp. AOP40-4SA-5 (assembly GCF_052377355.1). Lineage (NCBI taxonomy): Bacteria > Bacillati > Actinomycetota > Actinomycetes > Mycobacteriales > Corynebacteriaceae > Corynebacterium > Corynebacterium sp. AOP40-4SA-5. The sequence goes on along the minus strand of NZ_JBQSWS010000009.1, from coordinate 51,054 downwards.
TGCCGGGGACCAGCGACGAGGACAGGACGATCAGGTCGCCCGGACGCACGGTGATCTGCCGGTGCTCGCGACGCGCCATGCGCGACAGCGCGGCCATCGGCTCACCCTGGGTACCGGTGGTGATCAGCACGACCTTGTGCGGTGCCATGCGGGCGGCCTCGTCCATCTGGACGATGGTGCCGCGCGGGGCGGTCAACAGGCCGAGACGCTCGGCGATCTCCATGTTGCGGATCATCGAACGGCCGTTGAAGGCGACCTTGCGGCCGGCGGCGACGGCGGCGTCGACCGCCATCTGCACGCGGGCGACGTTGGACGCGAAGGACGCGATGATCACGCGCTGCTTGGCCTCGGTGACGATACGGCGCAGGTTCGGGCCGATCGCCGCCTCCGACGGCGACACACCGGGGGTGGTCGCGTTGGTGGAGTCGCACAGGAACAGGTCGATGCCCTCGTCGCCGAAGCGCGACAGTGCCGGCAGGTCCGTGGGACGGCCGTCGGCCGGGGTCTGGTCCAGCTTCACGTCACCGGTGTGCACGATCATGCCGGCGCCGGTCTTCAGGGCGACACCGAGGCACTCCGGGATGGAGTGGCCGACGTTGAAGAAGCGGATGTCGAAGGGGCCACGGTTCTCGTGGGAGGTGTCGTCGACCTCGATCAGCTTCGGACGCAGACGGTGCTCCTGGCACTTCGCCGCGATGAGGGCGCAGGTGAACCGCGAGCCGAGGATCGGCAGGTCGGCCTTCTGCTTGAGCAGCCACGGGATCGCACCGATGTGGTCCTCGTGACCGTGGGTGACCACCAGGGCCTCGACGCGGTCCCACTTGTCGTCCAGGTAGGAGAAGTCCGGCAGGATCAGGTCCACGCCCGGCTCACCGGAGGACGGGAAGAGCACGCCGCAGTCGATGATGATGATGCGGTTGTGGTACTCGAAGACGGTCATGTTGCGGCCGATCTCGGAGATACCGCCGAGCGCGATGATGCGCATGCCGTCCTTCGGCGCTGCCGGCGGCTTGGGCAGACGCTGGGTGAGGTCGGCACCCTGCATCGTCTGCACGGTGCCACGGCGGCCGCCGCCCTGGTTTCCACCGTTGTTGCCGCCGTTGTTTCCACCACGGTTGCCACGGTTGCGGTTGTTGCCGCCACCGTTGTTGTTGCCGCTGTTGTTGTTGCGGTTGCCGCCAACGTTGCCACGGTTGCGGTTGTTGCCGCCACCGTTTCCACCGTTGCCGCCGCCGTTGTTGTTGCCGCCACCGTTGCCGGAGTTGCCACGGCCGCGGGAACGGCGCGAACGGGTGCGGTTGCCGCCACCGTTGTTGTTGCCACCCTGCTCGGCGGAGCCCGCCTGCTCGGTGTTGCCACCCTGCTCGGCGGAGCTGGCCTGCTCGGCCGCTGCGGCCTTGGCCTGGCCACCGTCGTTGAAGGTGGTGCTCACGTCCGCTGCGCTGGTGTCAGCGCTCGGCGGAGCGGCCTTCCGGGTCACCTTGCGTGCCCGGGAACGATTCTCAGTCATGTTGTCCTTAAATTCCTGCGTCACGCAGGTCCTCTGCCAGCCGGTCGTACTCGTCCGGCGTGGGTTCGATGATCGGGAGGCGCGGTGCGCCCACCTCGATTCCTTGAAGTTTGAGTGCCGCCTTGGCGAAAGCCACCCCTCCGAGCCGGGCCTGGGCACGGGTCAGCGGGGTCAGGCGGTTGGCGATCGTCCGGGCGCCGGTGATGTCACCGGCGTCGACGGCGTCGCGGAGTGCGCGCAGCTGCGGGGCCGCGACGTGTCCGATGACGGAAATCACGCCGGTCGCCCCCACGGCGAGCCACGGCACGTTCAACGGGTCATCCCCTGAGTACCACGCCAGGTCCGTCTCCTCCAGCAGCTGCATCGCCGCGGGCAGGTCGCCCTTGGCGTCCTTCACCGCCTGGATGTTGGGGTGGTCGGCGAGTCGACGAATCGTGTCGGACTCGATCGGGACCACGGTGCGGGACGGGATGTCATAGAGGCAGATAGGGGTGTCCACCGCATCAGCAACCATGCTGAAGTGCTGGTAGAGCCCCTCCTGACTCGGACGGGAGTAGTACGGGGTGACCACGAGCAGACCGTCCGCGCCAGCGTCGGCGGACGCCTTCGACAGCTCCACGGACTCCGCGGTGCTGTAGGTTCCGCTGCCGGCGACGAGCTTCACGCTGTCGCCGAGTTCGGCACGGACTGCCTTGAGCAGGTCGATCTTCTCCGAGGGGCGGACCGTGGGTGACTCACCCGTGGTGCCGCTCAGAACAAGAGCGTCGCAACCCTGGTCCACCAGGTGTCCCGCCAGGGATACGCCGGCGTCCAGGTCGATGCTGCCGTCCTTCGTGAAGGGCGTCACCATCGCCACAGAGACCGTGCCGAAGATCTCGGCGCCTGTTGTCGCTGTCATACCTGTGCTCATGTCAGCATAGGTTACCGCCCACGGGCCCCGATGTGTACCAGGACCCCCTCCGGCGCGCCGTGGCGCTCAGATGTCGGCCACGTAAGGGCTGGTCGCCATGGTCGTGCCGTCGCGAAGTTCGGTCACCGTGAAATCGTCGAAGATCTCCGGGCTGACCGTCCTGAGCAGCCCCAGGCACTCCACCGCCACCCGGCGGATCTCCGGGTCCGCGTGCTCGGCGGCGCGCATGCCGATGAAGTGACGCCAGGAGCGCATGTTGCCCGTCATCACGAAACGCGTCTCGGTGGCGTTGGGCAGCACCGCACGCGCCGCCTGACGCGCCTGCTTGGCACGCAGCACCGAGTTCGTCTCGCCCGAGGCACGCTCCTCGAGGGCCTCGAGGAGCTCGTCGTAGGCGTCGCGCGCCACGTCGGTGGCGTGCAGCAGCAGTTCGGCGACCTCTGGGTCCTCGGCGATGACGTCGGGCACCACCACCGCGGACTGCTCCTGCGGCACGTAACGCTGCGAGAGCTGGCTGAAGGAGAAGTGACGGTGGCGCATGATCTCGTGCGCACACGAGCGGGACACCCCACGCAGGTACACCCCCGCCGAGGCGTGCTCCAGGAGGCTCAGGTGCCCCACGTCCAGGATGTGCCGGACGTAGGCGTCGTTCGCCGCCGTGTGCGGGTTCGGACGGTCCCACGTCTCGTAGCAGGCGCGTCCGGCGAACTCCACGAGGTTCGAGGCGTCACCGCCGGTGGGCGACGGCTCCCAGGGCACGTCCTGCGGCGGGGTGAACGTGGTCTGGGAGATCAGGCGTGCGGAGAATTCCGCGCTGGTGGACATCGGTCCTCTGCTCCCCGCCCGCTACTCGGCCGGGACGCCGAGGGTGTCGAGGCCGAGGAACTTCTCCAGCCCGATGGTCAGCCCAGGGGTGGACGGCACCTTGTCCAGGCCCAGCAGCACGCCCGGGACGAAGGACTCACGGTCGTAGGAGTCCTGCTTGATGGTCAGGGTCTGACCGGCCGCACCCAGGATCACCTGTTCGTGGGCGACCATGCCCGTCATACGCACCGCGTGCACCGGCACGCCGTCGACGTCGGCGCCACGGGCACCGTCGAGCTCCTGGTCCGTGGCGTCCGGCTGCGCGCCGAGACCGGCGGCCTGCCGGGCGCGGGCGATGCCCTCGGCGGTGTGCACCGCCGTGCCGGACGGGGCGTCCTTCTTGTTCGGGTGGTGCAGTTCGATGACCTCGGCGGAGTCGAAGTACGGCGCGGCGATCTCCGCCAGCTTCATCGTCAGCACCGCCGAGATGGCGAAGTTCGGTGCCACGAGCACACCGGTGGACGGGTTGTCCGCCAGCCAGCCGCGCAGCGTGTCATAACGCTCCGGGGTCCAGCCGGTGGTGCCGACCACGGCGTGGATGCCGTGGCCCACACAGAACTCCAGGTTGCCCATGACGGCGTCGGGGACCGTGAAGTCGACGACGATCTCGGTGCCGCTGGTGACCAGGGCCTCGAGGTCGTCACCGTGGTCCAGGGCCGCGGAGAGCTCCAGCCCCTCGGTCTTCTCCACGGCGGCGACGACGGCGGTGCCGACCCGTCCGTGTGCTCCGAGAACTCCGACCTTCGTCATGTGCATATCCTCCTGGGTTGTTCGGTGTGTGGCTGGCAGTGGTGTGCCGGGGTGTGCCGGGGTGCCTTATTCGGCGTCGACGAGGACCAGGGAGATCTTGCCCCGGTTGTCGATGTCGGCGATCTCGACCTCGAGGGACTGGCCCACGGAGACCTCGTCCTCGACCTTCTCCACCCGGCGGTCACCGCCGAGGTTGGAGATGTGGACGAGGCCGTCGCGGCCCGGCAGCAGGGAGACGAACGCGCCGAAGGCGGTGGTCTTCACCACGGTGCCCAGGTAGCGGTCGCCGACCTTCGGCAGCTGCGGGTTGGCGATGGAGTTGACCTTGTCCAGCGCTGCCTCGGCGGCCTTGCCGTCGGCGGCGGAGATGAACACGGTGCCGTCGTCCTCGATGGAGATGTTGGCGCCGGTCTCCTCGGTGATCTGGTTGATCGTCTTGCCCTTCGGCCCGATCAGCTCACCGATCTTGTTCTGCGGGATGCTCACGGTGGTGATGCGCGGGGCGAACTCGCTCATCTCCTCCGGGCCGGCGATGGCCTCGCCCATGGTGGACAGGATCTCCAGGCGCGCACCACGTGCCTGCGACAGCGCGGCGACGAGGACGTCGGTGGGGATGCCGTCGACCTTCGTGTCGAGCTGCAGGGCGGTGACGTAGTCGGCGGTGCCGGCGACCTTGAAGTCCATGTCGCCGAAGGCGTCCTCGGCTCCGAGGATGTCGGTCAGGGTCACGTGGGTGTCCTTGCCGTCGACCTCACCGGTGACCAGGCCCATGGCGATACCCGCCACCGGGGCCTTCAGCGGCACGCCGGCGTTGTACAGCGACAGCGTCGAGGCGCAGACCGAGCCCATCGAGGTCGAGCCGTTGGAGCTCAGCGCCTCGGAGACCTGGCGGATGGCGTAGGGGAACTCCTCGCGGGACGGGATCACCGGCAGCAGGGCACGCTCGGCGAGCGCGCCGTGGCCGATCTCGCGGCGCTTCGGCGAACCGACGCGTCCGGTCTCACCGGTGGAGTACGGCGGGAAGTTGTAGTGGTGGATGTAGCGCTTGGAGTCCACCGGGCTGAGGCTGTCGATGGTCTGCTCCATCTTCAGCATGTCCAGGGTGGTGACACCCAGGATCTGGGTCTCGCCACGCTCGAACAGGGCGGAGCCGTGTGCGCGCGGGACGAGGTCGATCATCACGCCGAGGTCGCGGATGGCGGTCGCGTCGCGGCCGTCGATGCGGAAACCGTCGGTCAGGATGCGGCTGCGCACCAGCTGACGGGTGACCTCGTTGTGGGCGTTGCGGATCTCGGAGGAGCGTCCCTCGAACTGCGGCTCGAGGGCGTCGACGACCTCCGCCATGTCGGCGGAGAGCTGCTCGTCGCGCTCGGCCTTGTCGGCGATGGCCATGATGCCGGCCAGCTTGGTGGCGGACTCGGACTCCACGGCGGCGAAGACGTCCTCGCCGAAGGGCGGGAAGAGCTCGAAGTTGCGGGCCTGGGTGTCGACGGCGTCGGCCAGTGCGGCCTGTGCACCGCACAGCTCCGCGATGAACGGACGCGCGGCGTCGATACCCTGGGCGACGATGGCCTCGGTCGGTGCCGGGGCACCCTCGGCGACGCGCTCGACGACGTTGTCGGTCGCGCCGGCCTCGACCATCATGATGGCGACGTTCTCGCCCGGGGTGGGCTTGCGGCGGCTGCGGCCCGTACGGACCGGCTCGACGACGCGTCCGGCGACGACGAGCTCGAAGACGGCCTTCTCCTGCTGCTGACGGTTCGGGAAGGCGACCCACTGGCCCTCGGCGTGGTCCTCGTCGACGACGAGAGCCATGCGCACGCCACCGACCGGGCCGGAGACCGGCAGGCCGGAGAGCTGCGTGGAGGCGGAGGCGGCGTTGATGGCGACGACGTCGTACATGTCGTCGGGGTCCAGCGACATGACGGTCACCACGACCTGGACCTCGTTGCGGATGCCCTTGGCGAAGGTCGGACGCAGCGGGCGGTCGATCAGGCGGCAGGCCAGCACGGCCTCGGAGCCGGGGCGACCCTCGCGGCGGAAGAAGCTGCCGGGGATGCGTCCGGCGGCGTACATGCGCTCCTCGACGTCCACCGTCAGCGGGAAGAAGTCGAGGTTCTCCTTCGGCTTCTTCGAGGCGGTGGTGGTCGACAGCATCATGGTGTCGTCGTCGAGGTATGCGGTGACCGCACCGTCGGCCTGACGGGCCAGCAGCCCGGTCTCGAAGGAGACCGTGCGGGTACCGAAGTCACCGTTGTCGATGGTGGCGGTGGACTCCCAGACGCCGGAGTCCGGGTCGATGAGCTCCGCGGTGTGCGTCGGGGCGGGCTTGGTGGCCTTCTTCTCCGGAGCCTTCATTGCGGGGGCCTTCTTGGCCGGCGCCTTCGAGGTGGCGGTGGTGCCCGCGGTGGCCTTCGCGGGGGTCTTCTTGGCGGGGGCCTTCTTGGCCGGTGCCTTCTTCGCGGCCGTCTTCTTGGCCGGTGCCTTCTTCGCCGGGGCCTTCTTGGCCTGGGTGTCGTTCTCGTTCTGGGAAGTCACGTTGGTGTGTCTGCCTTCTACGTCTTTGATGTTCCCGGTGTCGATCATCGGTGCCGACGGTGGGAGCGGTCTTTCGTGATTCGGAAATCCTGGACAATTGCCGCAGATCACCTTACACCACGTCAGGCATGATTCGCTGCTCCGGCTCGTTCGCCGGGCCGGTCACCACGGCGCGGTGAGCCAGGGGTGCCACCGCCACACCTCCTGGTCGGTGCGCCGGCCCTCGCCTTGCGTGCGCAGACGACGAGTGCGGGTGTGGAGCATCCGGTAGCGCACGGTGTCGACGACCTCGTCCACCACATGCGCAAGCGCACCGCCGATACACCGGTCGGTGTAGCGCAACAGCGCCCACCCCCACCTCGTCGCCATGTTCCCCTTCCACCGGTCGACGACGAAGGTGCGTTCACCCGCCTTCGCCCCACCGGCACCGTGGAAGGCGAAGCTGTCGATCTCGACGAGCACCCTGGCCTCCGGGATCACGATGTCGAACCGGTAGCCGCGGATCTTGTGGTTGACCAGCACGCTGACACCGTCGATCCCCGCAGCCGCGAGTCCCTCCCTGATCGCAGTGACCGCCCGCGCCTCCAGGTTGCTGGCGGTGCCGGTGACGACCCCGTCGAGCAGCCCTGCCACCGCGCCCCGGCGGCTGCGCGACAGCGCAGCGATGTCGGACGCCAGGACGTCGTTTCCCTTCACCCCCCGGGTACGCACGCGCGAGCATCTCGCAGAGACCTTGCGCCGGGACGTCCTGCATCAGCTCGGCCGCGGTCTGCACCGGCGTGATCACGTCGAGCCCCTCGACGCGCCGCGTCCGGGGACGCGCGCGGGTCCGGACGTCCAACAGCGCTCCTCCGCTGCGGGCCCCGCCCCGCGGAAGGTAGGCCTGCGCCGGCCAGCTCATCTTCTCGCACCCCCCATAGATCGCGCCGGCCGTGGTCCCGCGGAGCACCAGGCCGTCGTGCCCGGCGGCGAGGGCCTGCAGCACCTGCATCTCGGAGACGTCCCCGGCCGCGTAGTACCCGCGGGCGAGCCGGATCAACTCCCCGTTCGCCACCTTCGTCGCAATCCCGTGGCGTGTGAGTCCCCGCGCCGACAGTTGCGCGGTGCTCCACACCGCATGATCCTTCCCCACCCCACCCATGGTCACCCTCCCCGGTACCGTGTCGTTCTGCACACGAACACTACGGCACTCCCCTGCCCCCGGGGGATGGTCCTGCGTAAAGTCTGCACATCTGCACCGACCGTGGCAGCGAGGGAACCGAAATGCAGGGATTGCGCCGGCCGCCCCCGTCACCACACGCGAAAAACCCCGCGGAATGAATCCGCGGGGTCACTGGGAGAGGTCGACTAGCGACGCAGGCCCAGGCGCTCGATCAGGGAACGGTAACGCTCGACGTTGTTCTCCTGCAGGTACTTCAGCAGTCGCTTGCGACGACCGACCAGCAGCAGCAGGCCGCGGCGGGAGTGGTGGTCGTGCTTGTGGAACTTGAGGTGCTCAGTGAGCTGACGAATACGCACGGTCATCAGCGCGACCTGCGCCTCGGGGGAGCCGGTGTCGGTCTCGTGGAGACCGAACTCCTTGAGGGTGTCAGCCTTCTGGTCCTTGGTCAGAGCCATGGTGATTCTCCTGATTGTTGTTTCAGTCCGCGCAAAAAGTAGACGTTCGACACGCCGTTGTGACTACCGCGAACCACAGTCACAGACCGACCGACACTATCATCCGCGCTCGGCCGGGACCAATCGTCGGGTGGCGGCAACGTCGTTGCCGATGGCGGTGACCAGTTCGTCCAGCCCGTCGTAGGTCTCCTGGCCACGGATGTGCTCGATGAAGCTGACGGTGACCTTGCGTCCGTACAGGTCGGCGTCGCGGTCCAGGACGAAGGCCTCCACGCTGCGGGTCTCGTCGCCGAAGGTGGGGTTGGTGCCCACGGAGATCGCCGCGGGCAGGTGCACGTCGACGGGCATGTCGCCGACGAGCGCGCCGGCGGGATCCTTCTGCGTCGGCAGGATGCGCAGGTCGCCGGCGTAGACGCCGTCGGAGGGCAGCGCCTGGCTGTCCGGGAAGTAGAGGTTGGCGGTCGGGAACCCCAACGCGGCCCCGCCGCGTCCTGCGCCGCGGGTGACCACGCCGCGCACGGTGAAGTTGCGGCCGATCGCGCCGGCGGCGGAGGCGACGTCGCCGGCCGCGAGACGTTCGCGGATCCAGGACGAGCACACGGTGTGGCCGTCGTCTCCCCCGTCCTCGTCACCGTCCTCGTCACCGTCGCGCAGCAGCCCGTGCACGACGACCTCCACGCCGTAGCGTTCCCCGAGCTCCTTCATCGTCTCGGCGGTGCCGGACGCCTGGCTGCCGAAGGTGAAGTTCTCCCCCACCACCACGGCGCGAGCCTTGAAGCGGTCCACGATGACGTTGCGGAAGTACTCCTCGGGGCTCCAGGAGATGATCTCGTCGTCGAAGGCGACCACGACCATGCCGTCGATGCCGTAGCGGGCGGCACTGACGGCGCGCTGTTCCACGGTGGCCAGCAGCGGCGGCACGCTCTTCGGCAGAAAGATCACCGTGGGGTGCGGGTCGAAGGTCATCATCAGCGCGGGGACGTCGAGCTCGCGAGCCTTGTCCACGGCGGTGCCGATGAGTTTCTGGTGCCCGCGGTGCACCCCGTCGAAGACACCGATCGTCACGACGCTTCCCTGGAGGTCCGAGGGAACCTCGTCCAGTCCATTCCAGATATCCACGGGCACAACACTACGACATCGTGGCCCACCACATAGACTGTGCTCCATGCCTGGAAGTGAATCGGCCGTGGGGCTCATCGCCCGCTCCGGCCTCGTCGTCGTGGACAAACCCGCCGGAATGACCAGCCATGACGTGGTCGCCCGCTGTCGCCGAGTATTCGGCACCCGGCGGGTGGGCCACTCCGGGACACTGGACCCGATGGCCACCGGTGTGCTGGTCATCGGGGTGGAACGCGGTACGAAGTTCCTCGCCCACGTGGTCACCCACGACAAGCGTTACGAGGCCACGGTGCGCCTCGGCGCCTCGACGGTGACCGACGACGTGGAGGGTGACGTGCTGACCACCGCCGCGCCGGACGCCCTGGCGTCGCTGACCGAGCAGCGTGTGCGCGAGGCCTTCGCCGCGCAGTCCGGTGAGATCATGCAACGCCCCAGCAGTGTCAGTTCGATCAAGGTCAACGGGCGTCGCGCCCACGAGCTGGTGCGCGAAGGCGTGGACGTGGTGCTGCCGGAGCGTCCGGTCACCGTGCACTCCCTCGACGTCACCGACGTGCGCCTCGGCGCACCCGACGGTGCTTGCGAGGTGGACGTCTCCGTGCACTGCTCCTCGGGCACCTACATCCGCTCCATCGCCCGCGACGTGGGCGAGGCGCTGGGCGTGGGCGGGCACCTCAGCGCGCTGCGCCGCACCAGCGTGGGCCCGTTCGACATCCGGGACGCCCGGACGCTGGACGCCCTGCTGCAGGTGCGCGACACCACCGACGCCGCCCCCGAGCTGTCCCTGGGGCTCGACGCGGCGATGTCGACCTGCTTCCCCGTACGCGAGGTCAGCGACGACGAGGGTGTGGCGTTGTCGCTGGGCAAGTGGCTGGAGCCGGAGGGCACCAAGGGTGTCTACGCCGCGGTCACGCCGGACGGCCGGGCGATCGCGCTGCTGGAGGAGAAGGGACGGCGCGCGGCCAGCGTGTTCGTAGCGCGTCCGGCGGGCATGGACTGAGCGCGACACCATTCGGCCCCCGATTCAGCGCGTCTCACGCCGGTACTCTACAATGCCAGAGTGTGAGACTGACTCTCCCGACCAGTGAGACGGACGGGGGTGCGGTGAAGATACAGCCAAACAGTTGGACGTCAGAGAGGAAGCCATGGCAGAGAACGAGAACTCCCGCCAGATCCAGTGGAACGGCGGACTGCAGCAGGAGGCCGTCGACCTGCTCCGCACGCCGGGCCACATCGTGGTCACCCCGACCAAGGTCGGCTACATCATCGCCACCAGCGACCGCGAGGGCCTGGAGCGCAAGTTCGCTGTCAAGCACCGTAAGCGCAACAAGCCCGGCGTGGTGCTGTGCGGTTCACTGGAGCAGCTCAAGGAGCTCGCCCAGCTGACCCCGGAGATCGAGAACTTCTACCGGACCTGCGCCGAGCGCGACATCCTCATGGGCTGCATCCTGCCGTGGAAGGACGGTGCGCAGGACAAGTACATGCCCGAGGGCGCCGGCGAGCTGGCCTCGGACACCCGCAACACCAGCTGCTTCGTCCTGAAGTTCGGCACCCCCGGCGAGAACATCGCCCGTGAGCTGTGGGAGAAGGACCGCCGCCTGGTCTTCGCCTCCTCCGCCAACCCGTCCGGCCAGGGCAACCGTGGCCTGATCGAGGGCATCGGCGACGAGATCGCCGGCGAGGCCGACCTGATCATCGAGGGCAACGACTACGTGGCCTCGATCCAGCCGGACAAGAGCATCGACACCCGCTACGAGCAGGGTGTGATGGTCTCCATGGTCGACGACGACGGCACCCTGGTCCCCGAGCAGAACGGTGAGCGCGGCGTGACCCCCTGCCCCACCCTGATCCGCAAGGGCATCTACAACGACGAGATCGTGCTGATCCTCGCCGACCAGTTCAACTCCTGGGACTTCCGCCAGGGCGGCTACTACTGATCCGTACCGGTCAGTTGGAAGACCCCGGTCAGTTGGGGATCGCGCAGACGGTGACCACGTAGCCGTCGCGGATCACCCAGTGACCGCTCAGGGAGGGCAGCGGGGTGGGCTGCGAGAGCACCCGGGCGTGCCAGCGGCCGCCGACCTCAGGGGACGAGGCGGCGGACGAGGCGGCGGCGAAGGTGTCGGCGACGTCGAGCTGCAGCTCGACCTCGTCGAAGTCCAGGAAGCGTCCCACCACGGGGAACCATGCCTTGTACACCGCCTCCTTGGCGCTGAACAGCACGGTGCCCAGCGAGCGTCCCGGGGCGCGCTGCGCGGCGCGCTGCAGTGAGCGGCGTTCGCGCGCGGAACTCACCGCGGACAACACGCCGTCCGGCAGGCGTTGGGCGACCTCGACGTCCAGCCCGAGGCTGCGCCACCGGTCGGTGCGCGCCACGAGTGCCACGCGCAGCCCGCGGGTGTGCGAGATCGTGCCGGTGACGTGGTCCGGGAACAGCGGCATCCCCTTGTCGCCGCGCAGGATCGGGCCGTCCACGCCGAGTCCGCGCAGTGCGCGGTGGGCGCACCAGCGGCCGTCGCCGAACTCGGACCTGCGCGAGTCCACCGCGGCGCCGACGATGCGGCGCTCGTCGTCGTCCAGTTCCTCGTAGTGGGCCAGGTCGATGAGGTCGCCGGGGTGGTACTCCACCAGGCCGGCGTCCGGCGGGACGATGTCCCGGGGCACCACCGGGGCGCGGTCGGAGTCGCCGAGGCCCACGGCGACGTAGGGGGCTGCGATGATCATCCCGCTTCCTCTCCGGTGTTGTCGGTCAGCACCGGGTACGGCCAGAGGTCCCGTTCGCGGCGCTGTTCGAGGGTCCGCTCGCGCTCCCGGGGGTAGCCCAGCGACACCTCGACATGACGGACACCGTCCACCTCGGTCACGACCGGGATGTGCAGGTGCCCGTAGACGACGGTCTCGGCACCGAAACGTACCGGCCAGTCCTGCGTGTGCCGGCTTCCCGACCACAACGCCACCTCCGGCAGCCGCAGACGCGAGGTCACCTCACGCACCAGCGGCCAGTGGTTGACCAGCACCGTCGGCCCCGAGACCTTCGACAGTCGCCGCACAGTGTAACCCAGCCGACGCTGGCACCAGAGCGGAACGTCCACATAGGGTGCGATGGCGACCTGGTCGGTGAACACCACCCCGTTGCCCTCGGCGGACGACAGCGCGGACTCCACGCTGACCAGCGGGTCGCGCCAGGAGTGGTCGTAGAGGGTGAACATGGGCACCACCGTGCGCCCGGCGAAGCGCGGGTAGGGGTCCTCCGGGGTGAGCACGCCCATCGCCTGGCAGCCCTTCACGAGCTCCTCGTACTTCTCCTCGGCGTGGACCTCGTCGGCGGCGCGGGAGAACAGCTCGTGGTTACCGGGCACCCAGATGACCTGGGCGAAGCGTTCGGAGAGTTCGCGCAGCACGTCCAGGATCGTGGAGGTGCGTTCGGCGACGTCGCCGGCGACGATCAACCAGTCGCCGGGATGACGCGGGCGCACGGTCTCGTCGACCAGTTCACGGTTGCCGCGGGCGGCCACGTGCAGGTCCGAGACGGCCCAGAGCGTGCGCGTGCGCCCGCCCGGGTTCGCTCCGGGTTTGCCGTCGGGGTTGCCGTCCGTCTCGTCCTCCACGCCAATCACCCTGACCACTCTAGTCACTTCAGTCTCTTACGTCACTCCAGGTGTCCGGGTCCACCGCCCGCTGCGGTAACGCCACACCACCGCGGCCAACCGGATCACGATGAAGGCCAGCAGCCCGCACCACACACCGGTCAACCCGAGGTCGAAGGCGAAGGACAACCACACGCCGGGCAGGAAACCCACCAGTACCGAAACTATCGACGCGGTCCGCAGGAACGCTACGTCCCCCGCGCCCAGCAGCACACCGTCGATGGCGAAGACGACTCCGCCGAGAGCGACCATCGCCACCAGGATCCACCACGGCCCCCACATCGTGGAGAGCACCGTGTCGTCCGTGGTGAACAACCGGGGGATGACGTGCGCCCCGGCCGCCAGCAGCCCGGCGAGCACCAGACCGGCACCCACGGAGAACCGCAGCACCTGGTTGCCCACCCGCCAGGCGGTCCGCACCGAGGCCGAGCCCAGCGCGGCACCGACGAGGGCCTGCGCGGCCACCGCCACCGAGTCCAGCACCAGCGTCAGGAAATTCCACAGCTGCAGCATCACCTGGTGGGCCGCCAGGGACGACTCCCCCATCCGTCCGGCCACTGCCGCGGCGGACAGGAACGCTACCTGGAAACTCATCGAGCGCAGGATCAGGTCGCGTCCCATCGACAGCTGCGGACGGATCACCGCCCAGCTCGGGGTGACCGGCCGCCCGTCGCCCTCGCGGCGCCAGGTGCGCACCAGGCACACCACGAAGCAGGACGCCGTGATCACCTCGCCGAGCACGTTGGCGTACGCCGAGCCGACCAGACCGAAACGGGCGACCGCCCACGGCACCGTGACGACCATCGGCAGCACGCCGGCCAGGGTGAAGTACAACGGGGCGCGGGTGTTCGCCACCCCGCGCAGCCAACCGTTGCCGGCCATGGTCAGCAGCGCCGGGATCACCGACAGCGAGGTCACGCGCAACCAGCGCGCCGCCTCGGCGGCGACGGGAGACCCCTCACCGCCACCGGTCAGCGCCGCGGTCACCGGGGTGGCGAAGACCGCCACCAGCACCGCCAGCACCGCGCCGACGGCCACCGCCACCCAGGACGCCTGGATCCCCTCGGACACGGCGCCGGGGGTGTCCCCGGCACCGTGCCTCCGCGCCGCCCGCGCCGTCGTCCCGTAGGACAGGAACGTCAGCTGGACGGTGACCTGCGCGAGCACCGTCGCGCCGGCCGCCAGGGCGGCGAGTTCGGACGCGCCGAGGCGTCCGACGACGGCGGTGTCCCACAACAGGTACAGCGGGGTGGCCGCCAACACCGCGAGGGCGGGCCACGCCAGACCGAGGATGGTCCGGGTGTCCGCCCTCACGTCGTTGGCCGAGCCGGGTGGGGTGGTGCTCACTCCTCCGGCTCGTCGGCCGACTTGTAGGGGTCCGCCTCGCCGGCCGGGGTGGCGCCTTCGGCCTGCGCGCGCACACGCGAGTCGATGTCGCGGGCCTTCGCGAGCAGCTCCTCCAGGTGCGCCGAGGCCTCCGGCACGGTGTCGAGTTCGAAGCGCAGCGTGGGGGTGAAGCGCACCGACAGCTGGTCGCCGACGATCTTGCGCAGCTGGCCGCGGGCGCGGTGCAGCGCCTCGGCGGCCGCGGCGGTGTCCGGCTCCTCGTCGACGGTTCGTCCGCGCACGGTGTAGAACACCGTGGCGTCGTGCAGGTCGCCGGTGACCCGGCAGTCCGTCACGGTGACGAACTCCAGCCGCGGGTCCTTCACGTCGCGCTCGATCGCCGAGGCGACGATGGTCATGATGCGCTTCGCCATACGGGCGGCGCGGGCGTGGTCAGCCATCTGGGGCTCCCCTTCTTCCTGGACGCTGTGGGTCCGGTGGACTTCTTACGGGTTGATTCTAGTCGGTGGCACGGCAGACACGACCAGACCCCGCCCCGCGGGGGACTCATGGGTGAGTCACCTCGACGGGACGGGGCCGGTGGTGCACCGGGGATCAGGGCTCCCGGCAGGCCCGAAGGCTGCGGCTGACTCTACTTGCCGTCCTTCTTGTCCTTCTTGACGTCCTCGCGCGGGACCTCGACCAGCTCGTAGGCCTGGATCGTGTCGCCGACCTGGATGTCCGGGTAGGACAGGACCATACCGCACTCGTAACCGTGGCTGACCTCGGTGACGTCGTCCTTCTCGCGGCGCAGGGACTCGATGGTGGCCTTCTCGGTCACCACGTTGCCGTCGCGGATCAGGCGGATCTGCGCGTTGCGGCGCATCTTGCCCGTCTGGACCATCGAACCGGCGATGAGACCGACGGCGGAGGCCTTGAACAGCTGACGGATCTCGGCGGTACCGACCTCGCGCTCCTCGTAGACCGGCTTGAGCATGCCCTTGAGAGCCTGCTCCACCTCGTCGATGGCGTCGTAGATGACCGAGTAGTACCGGATCTCCACGCCCTCGGAGTTGGCGACCTCGGTGGCCTTGCCCTCCGCACGGACGTTGAAGCCGATGATGATCGCGTCGGACGCGGCAGCCAGGTCGACGTTGGTCTGGGTGACAGCACCCACACCGCGGTCGATGATGTTCAGGCTGACCTCGTCGTCGACCTCGATCTGCAGCAGGGAGTCCTCCAGCGCCTCGACCGTACCGGCGTTGTCGCCCTTGAGGATGAGGTTGAGCTGGCTGGTCTCCTTGAGCACCTTGTCCAGGTCCTCCAGGCTGATCCGCTTGCGGGACCGGGCCTGCATCGCGTTGCGGCGACGGGCGTTGCGCTGGTCGGCGATCTGCCGGGCGGTCCGGTCGTCGTCCACGGCGAGCAGGTTGTCGCCTGCACCGGAGACGCTGGTGAGGCCCAGGACCTGCACCGGCATCGACGGGCCTGCGGCCTTGACGTCGTCGCCGTGCTCGTCGACCATGCGGCGCACACGACCGTGGGCGTCACCGACGACGATGGAGTCACCGACGCGCAGCGTACCGCGCTGGATGATGACGTTGGCGACCGGGCCACGACCGCGGTCCAGGTGCGCCTCGATGGCGACACCCTGGGCGGGCATGTCCGGGTTGGCGACGAGCTCGAGCGAGGCGTCGGCGGTCAGGACGACGGCCTCGAGGAGGTCCTCGATGTTCGTGCCCTGCTTGGCCGAGATGTCGACGAACATGGTGTCGCCGCCGTACTCCTCGGGGACCAGACCGTACTCGGTGAGCTGGCCACGGATCTTCTCCGGGGACGCGCCCTCCTTGTCGATCTTGTTCACCGCGACCACGACCGGGACGTCGGCGGCCTTGGCGTGGTTGATCGCCTCGACCGTCTGCGGCATCACGCCGTCGTCCGCGGCGACCACGAGGATCGCGATGTCCGTCGCCTTGGCACCACGGGCACGCATGGCGGTGAACGCCTCGTGACCGGGGGTGTCCAGCAGCGTGAGCAGACGCTCGTCACCGTTGACCTCGACCGGCACCTGGTAGGCACCGATGTGCTGGGTGATGCCGCCGGCCTCGCCGCCACCGACGTTGGTCTTGCGCACCGTGTCGAGCAGGCGGGTCTTACCGTGGTCGACGTGACCCATGACGGTGACCACCGGGGGACGGTGCTGGAGGTCCTCACGACCACCGACGTCCTCACCGAACTGCAGGTCGAAGGACTTCAGCAGCTCACGGTCCTCGTCCTCCGGGGAGACGACCTCCACGGAGTACGCCATCTCGTCACCGAGCAGCTTCAGCGTGTCGTCCGGGACAGAGGCGGTCGCGGTGACCATCTCGCCGAGGTTGAACATTGCCTGGACCAGTGCGGCCGGATCGGCGTTGATCTTCTCGGCGAAGTCGGACAGCGACGCGCCACGGCGCAGGCGAATCTTCGCGCCCTTGCCGTTCGGCAGCTTGACGCCACCGACCACGCTCGGGGCCTGCATCGCCTCGTACTCGTTACGCTTCTGCCGCTTCGACTTACGTCCGCGACGCGGTGCGCCACCGGGACGGCCGAAGGCACCTGCGGTACCGCCACGACGTCCGCCGCGTGCACCGCGGGGACCACCGGGTCCACCGGATCCGGTGCCGCCCTGGCCGCCACGGCCACGACCGCCGCCGCCACCGGTGCTGGCCTTCGCCGGCATCTGCCCGGGGCTCGGGTGGCTGGGCATCGAGGCGGGACTGGGACGACGCCCACCCGGCTTCGCTGCGCCGCTACCGCCCGGACGCGGTGCCGGACGACCGGTGGAACCACCGGGACGAGGCATGTCGGACTTGGAGCCCTGACCGCCCTGGCCACCCTGACCTGCCTGCGGGCGCGGTGCGGGACGCTCCGTGCCGGAGGAGAAGGGGTTGTTGGCCACGCGCGGGGCGCGTCCACCGGGCTTCGGGCCCGGCTTGGCACCCGGACGGGCACCGCCCGGCTTCGGCCCCGGGCGCGGGCCCGGCTTGGACGACGCGGCGTCCTGCGCGGAGGCGGGGGTCGCCTCGGCGGACTTCGCGGCGGGCTTGGGGGCGGGCTTCGCCGCACCCGGCTTCGGACGCTCTGCCGCCGGCTTCGCGGCAGGCTTCGCGGCCGGGGTGGTGGCTGCAGACGTGTCCTGCGCAGGAGCCTCGTCGGCCGGGGTGGCCGGACGTGCCTGGGCAGGGGTGGGCTTCGCGGCAGGCTTCGCACCGGGCTTGGCGGCACCGGGCTTCGCCGAGGTCGCGGGGCCCGGCTTGGCGCCGGGCTTTGCGGCACCGGGCTTCGCCGAGGTTGCGGGCCCCGGCTTCGCCGCTGCGGCGTCGCCGGACGCCTGGGCGGTCGGCTGACCGCTCAGGTCCGGCAGGGCTGCGCCGTCGGCGCCGTCCTGCTTGGACTCGGCGGACGCGCCGTAGTGGTTCTTCATCTTCTTGACGACCGGCGGTTCCACCGTCGAGGACGCCGACTTCACGAACTCACCCTGCTCCTTGAGCGTGGCGAGAAGTTCCTTGCTTGTCGTTCCGAGCTGCTTAGCCAGCTCATGGACACGTAGCTTTCCGGGCACTGCTCTCCTTCGTTATGTCGGAGTCGCAGGCCGGTGGCCCGTGGATCTTCACTCCACGAGGTCGACTACGTACGACTCCAGGTCAGTTGGACACTCATCGCTGATGCTGCTTCATCGTGCGCTCATCAGTAATCGGTTTCCTTTTCCTTCTCGGCCACCGGGCTGGTGGTCAGATGCGGTGACTGCCGACCCGTCGACGGCCCCGGCACGTTCCCACGTCCACCACGGGGGCGGGTGTTCAGGAACTCCAGTACAGGGGTCGTGTCCACGTCGGCGGACACTTTCAGCGCCCGGACAAAAGCCCGGCGCTGTACGGCGGTCTCGTACGCCTTGACGTCCGCGGTGATCCACGCACCACGGCCCGGCAGGCGCCGTCCGGGATCGGGCACGACACGAGTCGCGCCCTCTCCCCCACCGGTGACGTCCCTCACCGCGACACAGCGCAGGAGCGCGGACGCGGGACGGACGGCACGGGTGGCGATGCAGGTCCGCTGGGGACCCGCATCCGACGAGGCGGTGGTGACACGATCAGACACGTGCAACCTCCATTCTCCTCGCCGTCAGACCGATACACAGTCTAACGTGCGACAGCCCCGCGGGGCCAACCGCCACGACGACGGGGTGCCCCGCACGTCCCCCACCTGTGCGGACGCTGAATTACAGGCGTGTCAGACCTGCGCCACCGGGTCGCCGGGCTGGTTCCCGCTCTGCTCATCCGCGTCACGGTCGGCACTGTCGGCACTGTCGGCACGGTCCTGCCGGACGCCACGGTCGCCCTCCTCGCCGCCGTCGGGGTCGGACTCGGGGCGGATGTCGATCTTCCAGCCGGTCAACCGAGCGGCCAGGCGGGCGTTCTGGCCCTCCTTGCCGATCGCCAGCGACAGCTGGTGGTCCGGCACGATCGCGCGGGCGACCTGCATGTCGTGGTCGGTGACGTCCACACGCACCACCTTCGACGGTGCCAGGGCGTTGCCCACGTACACGTCCGGCTTGTCGGAGTGGTCGACGATGTCGATCTTCTCCCCGCCGAGCGCCTCCATGATCGCGGTGACACGCTGGCCGCGCGGGCCGATGCAGGCACCCTTGGCGTTGAGGCCGTTGACCGTGGAGGTCACGGCGATCTTCGAGCGGTGGCCGGCCTCACGGGCGATCGCGGTGATGTCCACCGACCCGTCGGCGACCTCCGGGACCTCGAGGGCGAACAGGCCACGCACCAGCTCCGGGTGCGTGCGCGACAGCAGGATCTGCACCCCGCGCTGCCCCTTGTTCACCGCGGTGACGAAGCACTTCACCCGGTCGCCGTGCTCCAGCTTCTCGCCGGGCATGTGCTCGGCGGCCAGGATCAGGCCGTCCTGCCCGTCGGCCTCGGTACCCAGGTGGACCACGGTGATGCCGCGGTCGTTGGCGCGGGCGTCACGGTTGACGACACCGGAGACCACCGTGCCCTCCAGATCCGCGTAGCGGGTGTACGTGGAGTCCGCCCGGGCGATGTTGATCTGCCCGCGGATCGCGTCGCGCACGGCCTTGGCCGCCGCCCGGCCGAAGTCCTCCGGGGTGTCGTCGAACTGCCCGGTGACGTTGCCGTCCTCGTCACGCTCCACACGCAGCACCGTGACGGTGCCGTCGGTCCGGTCGATCTCGACACGGGCCGGCCCGTCCACCTTGGTCAGCTCCCGGTAGGAGTCCAGCAGGGCCGCGGAGATCGCCCCCAGCAACGCGCTGCGGCGCACGTGCTCGATGTTCTCCAGGGCGGTCAGGGCACTCAGGTCAATTTTCACTTGTCGTCCTTCTGCGCGTGCAGCGCACGGTACTTCTCGGGATCAAGGCCCACCAGCTCACGTTGGTCCGCCGGGGGCTCGGAAAACTCAACTTCTACCAAAGCACCGGCCACCGAGGCCAATCCGCGGGGCTCGACGCGGGGGGCGGCCTTCTTGCCCTCGCCGTCCAGGACCAGCCACACGGTGTCGTCTTCCTGCTCCACCGCGGCGACGCGCGCGGCCTCACCGCCCACCGACACCAGGCGTCCGACGTTGCGACGGAAGTGCCGCAGCTGCGTCAGCGGCGTGTCCAGTCCCGGGGTGGTCACCTCGAAGGTGTACCCCGGGCCGAAGCGCAGCGCGCCGGACGTCTCACGCGCGTCGAACTCCGCCGACACCTCCCGACTGAGCTCCTCGAGCTGGTCGAGGTCCGGACGGTCGTCGGCGTCGACGGCGACACGCACCGCCGACTTCGCCCCCGCCCTGGTCACGGTGATCGATTCGAGGTCGAGGCCGAGCTGCGCGGCCAACGGGGAGATGACCTCGGCGAGGTCCTGTTCAGAAGGGAAAGCCATGCCGTGAAGACTATCACCGGTGCGGGATGGCACTATGGGACCGTGCACGCCAGCGATCCCACCCCGTCCCCCGCCCGACACCCCGGGCGCCTCGTCCGACCTGTCGTCGCCGTCGCCGCGACGTTGGCCATCGGGGCCACCGGTGGCGCGCTGACCGCCTGCTCCAGCGAACCGCCCCGCCCCGACCAGGGCCTGGAGTCGCTCGTGGCCCAGCTGGGCGAGTTGGAGGGCACCGACGCCGCCGGGGGGACGGCGATCTTCACCGAACAGGTCGACGCCCTCAACGACGAGATCGTGCGGCTGTGCGGCACCGACCGCGACGGGCAGCCGCCCGAGGGCTGTGAGCCGACCGGGGGAAGCACCGGGGAGGCGACGGACGTCAACGACGTCCGTGAGTTGATGCTGCGGCTCATCGAGCGCGAGGACGCCGACAGCGACACCGCCCCGGACGACGACGCCGAACGCGGCCGGGCCGTCCTGCTCACCGGGCTCTTCGCCGCACTGGCCACCCTCGACGACTCCACCGCCGGTGGCAGCGCCATCGACCAGGAGCTCCTCGACCTCGGCTTCGGCGGTATCGGTGAAGACGGCGAGGTCTCCGAGCAGACCGCGCAGACGCTGGCCCCGGCCACCGAACTGGTCAACCAGGCGGTGTACCTCTCCGGCGTGGTACTGCCGGTCGCCGGGTCCAACCGCTCCACGGTCACCACCGTGGCCAGCCGGATGCGCACCGTGCGCGACGAGCTCACCGGCGCCTCCGGGGTCGCCGCCGACGTCGGCTACAGCACCCCGGACGACTTCACCCCGCCCACGGACTCCTCCTCGGCCGCGGGCACCCTGCTCGAGGCCGTCCACGCCGTCACGGTCGCCCTGCGCGATGCCGTGGACGAGGTCGACGACGCCGACCGTGCCCTGGTCGCCACCCTGTGCGCCATGTCCGCACGTGCGGAGGCCGCCCTGGAGGACGCCCTGGGCCAGGATCCGCTCGACGTCAGCGTGCGCGGCGAGTAGGCGGTCCCGGTAGTCGCGGCTCCGCACAGGCGGTCACAGACGCGGGAAGGGCCCGCCGGGTGTTCCGGCAGGCCCTTCGCTCGTTCTGCTTCTTCTTGTCGGGGATCCGTCGGGCCCTGGTGCGTAGCTTCAGGTGCTCCTGAAGCTGCTCCGGGTCCATCTTCCGGCTCCCCGCGAGGCGGGAAACGTGTGACGTATTCCTGTCCGAGACTCTCACCTCCTCACGACTCGTGGCGTGCTGTGTGCACCTTGAGCGTACAGGTCGCCCCAGGGCCGCGCGAGCGACCTGAGGGCTCAAGGTGGGAGGGCCCGGACGGGCAGGACGTCTAGCCGCGGCGCTCCAGGAAGAGGTCCACCGCGGTGGTGTAGGCGATGTTGT
Source organism: Corynebacterium sp. AOP40-4SA-5 (assembly GCF_052377355.1). Taxonomy (NCBI): domain Bacteria; kingdom Bacillati; phylum Actinomycetota; class Actinomycetes; order Mycobacteriales; family Corynebacteriaceae; genus Corynebacterium; species Corynebacterium sp. AOP40-4SA-5. The sequence continues at coordinate 29,453 of NZ_JBQSWS010000009.1, read as the reverse complement.
CCACGTCGCCGGTGAGCCGGTTGCGCAGTTCCACGGTGCCCTCGGCGAAACCACGGCCGACCACGAACACCAGGGGCACGCCCAGCAGCTCGGCGTCCTTGAACTTCACGCCGGGGCTGACCTTCGGGCGGTCGTCGAACAGCACCTCCAGGCCGGCCTCTGCCAGCTTGGCGGTCAGGTTCTCGGCGGCCTCTCCGGCGGCGGCGTCCTTGTTGGCGATGACCACGTGCACGTCGTAGGGGGCGACCTCGCTGGGCCAGCGCAGACCCTTGTCGTCGTGCATCTGCTCGGCGAGCACCGCGATCAGCCGGGAGACACCCAGGCCGTAGGAGCCCATCGTGGGCACCGAACGCTTGCCGTTGACGTCCAGGATCTGCACGTCGAAGGCCTCGGTGTACTTGCGGCCGAGCTGGAAGATGTGCCCGATCTCGATACCGCGCTCCAGGGTGAGCGTGCCCATGCCCTCCGGTGCCTCGTCGCCCTCGCGCACGTTGGCGGCCTCGACGTAGCCGTCCGGGGTGAAGTCGCGTCCGGCGACCATGTTGACCACGTGGTGGTTGGCCTTGTCCGCCCCGGTGATCCAGGACGTGCCGGTCACGATGCGCGGATCGGCGAGCACGCGCACGTCGTTGTCCGCCAGGCCCCGCGGGCCGACGTAGCCCTTGGCCAGGAAGGGGTTGGCGGCGAAGTCCTTGTCGTCGGCGAGCTCCACCGTCGCCGGCTCCAGCGAGGCCTCCAGGCGCTTCATGTCGGCCTCGCGGTCACCGGGCAGCAGGACACCGGTGAGCTCCGGCTCGCCGCCGGGCTCGGTGACCTTGACCAGCAGGCACTTGAGCGTGTCGGTGAGCTGCACCTCCCGGCCGTCGACCGTGATGCCCTCGGTGCGTGCCCACTGCACGAGCGAGTCCATCGTCGGGGCGTCCGGCGTCTCGTACACCGTGGCCTCGGGCAGTCCGTCCACCTCACGCTCCTGCGGGTGCGGGGTCACGACGGCCTCGACGTTGGCGGCGTAGTCGCCGTCGGTGGCGCGCACGAAGGTGTCCTCGCCGTTCGGGGAGATCGCCAGGAACTCCTCGGAGGCCGAGCCACCCATCGCGCCGGACGTGGCCGCACAGATCGCGTACTCCACGCCCAGCCGGTCGAAGACCGCCTGGTAGGCGCGACGGTGCGCCTGGTAGGCCTGCTCAAGGCCCTCATCATCCATGGTGAAGGAGTAGGAGTCCTTCATGATGAACTCACGGCCGCGCAGGATGCCGGCACGCGGACGCTCCTCGTCGCGGTACTTGTTCTGGATCTGGTACAGGGTGACCGGGAAGTCCTTGTAGGAGTTGTACTCCCCCTTCACCAACGAGGTGAACAGCTCCTCGTGGGTCGGGCCCAGCAGGTAGTCCTGCCCCTTGCGGTCCTTGAGGCGGAACAGCGAGTTGCCGAACTCCTCCCAGCGACCCGACGCCTCGTAGGCCTCACGCGGCAGCAGCGCCGGCAGGCTGATCTCCTGGGCGCCGATGGCGGCCATCTCCTCGCGGACGACCTTCTCCACGTTGCGCAGCACCCGCAGGCCCAGCGGCAGCCAGGAGTACACGCCCGGAGCCGCCCGGCGGATATACCCGGCACGCACCAGAAGCTTGTGGCTGGGGACCTCTGCGTCCGCAGGGTCGTCGCGCAGGGTGCGCAGGAAAAGGGACGACATCCGGGTGATCATGACCGGTACTCTAGTTCAAAGCAGTATGTGTGTATCGCTAGGGTGTACCGCATGTTTATCCTGCTCCCCCCGTCCGAAACGAAGGCGTCCGGTGGCGACGGCCCGGCCCTGGATCTCGACTCCCTCTCATTTCCCTCACTGAACGAGATCCGGCGCCGCAACATCGCCGACCTCTCCGCCCTGGAACCGGACGCTGCGCTGGACGTTCTCGGTATTTCGGAGACCCTGCGCGGCGAGGCGGAGGCCAACACCCGGCTGCTGTCCGCCCCCACCGTCCCGGCCATCCGGCGCTACACCGGCGTGCTCTACGACGCCCTCGACGTGACCACCCTTTCGGTGCCCGCCAGGGCCCGCCTGGGGGTGGGGTCGGCGCTCTTCGGTGTGCTCTCCGCGGACGACCCGGTGCCGCACTACCGGCTCTCGTCCGGCACGAAGTTGCCGACCCGCGACGGGCAGGACGCCCCGGCCACGCCGCCGACGATGAAGGCACGCTGGGGTTCGGCGGTGACCGAGGCGCTGCGGCAGGTGCCCGGCACGGTGGTGGACCTGCGCTCCGGCGGCTACCGCCAGCTCGGACGCCTGCCCGGTGCGGTGACGGTGCGGGTGGAGTCCGTGCGGGAGGACGGCTCACGCAAGGTCGTCAGCCACTTCAACAAGCACTACAAGGGGCTACTGGCCCGCGAGCTGGCGTCGGCGGACGTGGATCTGGCCACCCCGGGGGACGTGGAGGGTGTCGCCGAGATCGCCCGCAACGCCGGGCTGACCGTCGAGGTCAACCAGGCGAACAGCGCCGGGAAGGCTCCGGCCGACTCGCTGACGCTGGTGGTGTGACCGCTCGCGGCCGGAGAGTGGTAACACTTCCGTGCGGCGGATCAGCTGGACTGCGCCGCTTCGTCGATGCGCCGGGCCGCGGCCTCGCCGACGACGATGATCGCCGGCGAGCCGAGTCCCTGCTCCTCGATGGTCGAGCCCAGGGTGTCCAGGGTCGCGGTGGTGGCGCGCTGCTGCGGGGTCGAGGCGTTCTCCACCACGACCGCCGGCGTTGACGCGTCGCGCCCGCGGGCCACCAGTTCCGCGGCGATCGCCCCGGCATTGCGCACGGCCATGATCAGCACCAGCGTGCCGGTCAGCCCCGCGACCGCCGGCCAGTTCACCAGCGACTTCGGGTGCCCCGGCGGCACGTGGCCGGACACGACCGTGACGTCGTGGTTCAGGCCGCGGTGGGTCAGGGAGAGCCCGGCCGCCGCCGGCGCGGAGGTCACCGAGGTCACCCCGGGGATCACCCGCACGGGCACACCGGCGTCCACGCAGGCCTGCACCTCCTCGTGGCCACGCCCGAAGATGTAGGGGTCCCCGCCCTTGAGACGCACCACCCGGTGACCGGCCAGCGCGCGCTCGACCATGAGCTCGTTGATGCGGTCCTGGGAGACCTGGCGGGAGTACGGGATCTTGGCCACGTCGATGACCTCCGCACCGCGCTCGGCGGCCTCCTCGGCCAGCGTCACCGCGCCGAGGTGGTCGGCCAGGACGACGTCGGCCTCCTGCACCGCGCGCACACCGGCGACGGTGACCAGGTCGGCATCCCCCGGGCCACCGCCGACGAGCGTGACGGTACCCGAAGCGCAGGCACTCGCGACGGTGGTCTCCCCCTCCCGCCGGTCGTCCACCGGGACGCCGTGTGCGGCGGCCCAGGCGACGGCGTCGGACGCTGCGTCCTGCGCGGTGGCCGCGGGTACGCGCACCAGCGCGAAATGCGCGTCCCCCGGTACGTCCCCGGCACGGCCCACCGTGGGGACGGCCCCCTGGTCACGAAGCAGCTCGGCGGTGACGGCCGCGTCCGGGCCGTCCACCACGAGCACCGGCACACCGGTCAACACAAGACTCATGGTCGTGCAGTCTAGTCCCCTGCTAGTCGCCGAGCTTCAGGGTCTTCTGGCTGCGCTCCCACTGCTCGTTGAACAGCGCGGTGTCCTTGGAGATGCGTCCGCCGTAGGAGGGGATCATCTCCTTGAGCTTCGGCGCCCAGTCGGCCATGCGGTTGCCGAAGCAGCGCTCCAGCACCTCGATCATCGCCGAGGGGGCGATGGAGGCGCCCGGGGAGGCACCCATCAGGCCGGCGATCGAGCCGTCACCGGAGTTGATCAGCGCGGTACCGAACTCCAGGGAACCGAACTTCGGCGCACCGATCGGCTTGATGACCTGGACGCGCTGACCGGCGGTGACCAGCTCCCAGTCCTTGCCGTCGACGTTGGGCATGTACTCGCGCAGCGACTCCACGCGGGCGGCCTGGTCCTTCAGCAGCTCCTCGACGAGGTACTTCGTGAGCCCCATCTCCTGGGCGGCGACACCCAGGTAGGACGGGATGTTGCCCGGGCGCAGGGACTTGAACAGGTCCAGCAGCGAACCGTTCTTCAGGAACTTCGGCGTCCAGCCGGCGTACGGGCCGAACAGCAGGCCCTTCTTGCCGTCGATGATGCGGGTGTCCAGGTGCGGCACCGACATCGGCGGGGCACCCTTGGCGGCCTTGCCGTACACCTTCGCCGAGTGCTGCTCGATGAGCTCCTCGTTGGTGCAGCGCAGCCACTCGCCGGAGATCGGGAAACCGGCGTAGCCGCGGATCTCCGGGATGCCGGCCTTCTGCAGCAGCGGCAGGGCCATTCCGCCGGCGCCGACGAACACGAAGTTCGCGTGCACGGTGGACTTGTCGCCGTTGTGCAGGTTCTTCACGGCGATCTTCCAGCCGGAGCCCTCGCGGGTGATGTTGGTGACCTCGTTGCCGTAGCGCACCTCCACGCCCTCGGCCGTGACGGCGTCGAGGTACTGGCGGGTCAGGGCACCGTAGTTGATGTCCGTGCCGGCGTCCGTCCAGGAGATCGCGACCGGCTCGTGGAAGTCACGGCCGTCGGCCATCAGCGGAAGCTTCTCGGAGAAGACCTCCTCCGAGTCGGTGTAGTGCATGTTCGGGAACAGCGGGTGGTCCTTCAGGGCCTCGTAGCGGGCCTTGATGTAGTCCACCTGTGCCGCGCCGTGGCCGAAGGAGGTGTGCGGGGTCTTGTTGATCCACTCGCTGGGCTCGCCCAGGGTGCCGTTCTCCACGAGGTAGGACCAGAACTGGCGGGAGGCCTGGAACTTCTCGTTGATGCCCACGGCCTTGGAGATGTCGATCTTGCCGTTGACCTCGGGCGTGTAGTTGAGCTCGCACAGGGCCGAGTGGCCGGTGCCGGCGTTGTTCCACGGCGAGGAGGACTCTGCCCCGGGGACGTCCATACGCTCGATGATCAGCTGGCTCCAGTCGGGCTGGAGCTGACGCAGCATCACGGACAGGGTGGTGGAGATGACACCGGCGCCGATGAGGGCGACGTCGACGTGATCATTCTGGGAAGGTGACACGTTAAGCTCAATCCTTTTCATCGCTGCTTGTTCGCCGCAACCCGGTGATCGTCCGGGCCGCCCCAAGGGCAGTCCCATAAACCACACGCGGCGTCCACAATGGTGCGATGATACGTCCCGGGTCGCTCGCCCGTACAACCCGCCCCCACCGCCGGCGCCGGGACCGGTCCTGCCCCCGCACGCCACGACGGGCCGCACCCGAGGGGCACTAGACTTGCCTTCCGTGAACGCCCTCAGCCACCAGAATCTCGCCAGCGTCCTGTCCCGGCCCCTCGGACAAAGCGTCCATGAACTGGCCTTCGAGCCCGATCTCCTGGGCGACGGGTACTCCCGCCACACCGTCGATTTCGGGATCGACCCGGACGAGGAGACCTCCGCCGGACGTGGGGGCGAACCAGGCACCGTGTGCGCCACCCTCGTCCGGTACCGCCCGCAGGACACACCGGAATGGGGGGAGCGTCCGGCGGTGCTGTTCGTCCACGGCATGACCGACTACTTCATCCAGACCCACGTCGCCGAACACTTCCACGGGCTCGGCTACGCCGTCTACGGCATCGACCTGCGCAAGTGCGGACGCTCCCACCGCGAGGGCCAGACCTGGCACCACGTGAGCTCGCAGTCCCTCTACGACGAGGACCTCGCCGTGGCGCTCTCGATGCTCAGTGCCGGCCACGGCAGCACCACCCTGGTGGGCCACTCCACCGGCGGGCTGGACGTGACGATGTTCGTCGCCCGGCTGCACGCCGCCTCCCGTCTCGGCGACCACGCCCGCGGCGTCCTGCACGACAGCGTGGACGCCGTCGTGCTCAACAGCCCGTGGCTGGACCTGCAGTTCGACGCCGCGACGAACTTCATCATCCGACGGCTCTTCCCGCTGGTCTCCGGCATCTGGCCGACGTGGCACGTGCCCGGGGGCATCAACCCCAGCTACGGCTACAGCCTGCACGTCTCGCGCAACGGCGAGTGGGACTACGACCTGGAGTACAAGCCGACCTCGCCGCGTCCCAAGCAGGTCAGCTGGCTGGTCGGGGTGAGCAAGGAGATCAACAAGCTGCACACCGGCGGGTTCTCCACCGGGGTGCCCACGCTGCTGCTGTGCTCCGACGCGCACGGCGCCGGCCGCATGGTGGCGGACAAGTCCGGCGCGTCCGGCGGGGCTGGCGGTTCGGGTGCGAAGGTGCCGGAGCCGAGCTCGTACGTGACCGACACCGTGCTGCGTCCGGCGCAGATGGTGGCCGCCGCACCGCTGGTCGACCCGTCCTGCGAGGTGCGCGTGGTGCCCGGGGCGATGCACGACATCTTCCTGTCCTCCCCCGCGGTGCGCGCCGACGCCTTCGCCGCGGTGGACGCCTGGCTCCCCGGCGCCGCGGAGTAGCGGAACCGTGGAGTAGCGGACCTGTGGAGTAGCGGACCTGTGGAGTAGCGGAGTAGCGGACCTGTGAAATTGTCGCCCGCCCAGGAAGGGTTTCGGGCCGATCGCCTACCTGGAAGGGTGATCGCGCAACATCCGCTCACCATCCGCGCAACATCCACGAGACAAGCAGGCGTCCTCGGGAGCGGTCACGCGCCGCTGCGTACCATCGGGGGAATGACTGAGACTCCAGAACACTTCGACCTGATCATCGTGGGCACCGGCTCGGGCAACTCCATCCCCGAGGAGCTCAACGACCGCCGGATCGCCATCGTGGAGAAAGGCATCTTCGGCGGGACCTGCATCAACGTCGGCTGCATCCCGACGAAGATGTACGTCTACGCCGCCGACGTCGCCCGCGAGCTGTCGGACGCCTCGCGCTACAACCTCTACCCCGTCGGCGGTGCCGCGGACGCCCCGGCACCGGTCGCCGGCTGGCGGGTCGACTGGGAGGCTCTGAAGGAGCGCGTCTTCGGTCGGCGTATCGACCCGATCTCCCGCGGCGGCGAGCAGTACCGCCGCGGCGAGGAGACGCCGAACATCACCTTGTTCAGCGATATCGCGTCCTTCACCGGCGAGCGCACCCTGCGCATCGGTGAGGGGCAGGACGCCCGGACGATCACCGGCGACCAGGTAATCCTGGCGACCGGCACGCGCACGTGGGTGCCGCCGGTGATCGAGGCGTCCGGCGTTCCTTATCGCACGAACATCGACGTGATGCGCATGGAGAACCTGCCGCGCACGATGGTGATCCTCGGCGGAGGGATCATCGCCGTGGAGTTCGCCCACATCTTCTCCGCGCTGGGGGTGGACGTGACGGTCGTCAACCGCTCCGAGCGTCTGCTGCGCCGCTTCGACGAGACGGTGTCCTCGCGCTTCACCGAGGCGTCCGGCTCACAGTGGACGAACGTGCTGGGACGCACCGTCACCGACGCACGCGCCGACGGCGGCCTGGTCACCCTCACGCTGGACGACGGCCGCGAGATCGCCGCCGACGAGCTGCTCCTCGCCCAGGGCCGGGTGCCGAACGGCGACCTGCTCAATGCGTCGGCCGGCGGTGTGGAACTGGCCGAGGACGGACGGATCCTCGTCGACGACTACGGGCGCACGTCCGCCGCCGGGGTGTGGGCGCTGGGCGACGCCGCCAACGAGCTGCAGCTCAAGCACGTGGCGAACCAGGAGGCCCGCGCGGTGTTCCACAACGTCGCTGCACCTGCCGCCGATCCTGCCGGGCTCGAGGCGTTCAAGCACGACAACGTGCCCGGCGGCATCTTCTCCCACCCGCAGATCGGGTACGTGGGCATGAGCGAGGACGAGGCACGCGCCTGGGCGTCCGCCAACGGCCGTACCGTCACGGTGAAGGTGCAGGAGTACTCCGACGTGGCCTACGGCTGGGCGATGGAGGACACCACCGGGTTCTGCAAGCTCATCGCCGACGCCGACTCGCACCGCCTCCTCGGCGCCCACATCATGGGCCCGCAGGCCGCCACGCTGATCCAGCTGCTGGTCACCGCCATCGAGTTCGACCTGGACCTGCAGGAGTTCGCCACGAAGCAGTACTGGCCGCACCCCTCGCTGAGCGAGCTGGTGGAGAACGCGGTGCTGGGTCTGGAGCTGCGGTAGGTTCGGCGGTAGGTTCGGCGGTAGGTTTGCAGCCGAAACCCTCGACTTCACAGGAGGCCCGACGATGCGGTGTGTGGTGACCGGAGCAGCGTCCGGGATAGGACGCGAGGTGGCGTTGCGCCTGGCGCGCGAGGGCCACGAGGTGGCCCTGGTCGACCGGGACGAGACGGGGTTGGACGCCACGGCGCGCGACGTCACCGGCATCCGCCCCGGCGCCCTGCTCGACGACCAGGTGCTCGACCTCACCGACATCGACGAGGTGCGCGCGTGGGCGTCGCGGGTCACCGGGGAGTTCGGCGCGCCGGACGAGGTGTTCCACGTCGCCGGCATCGCGATCTGGGGCGATCCGCGCACCCTGCCGCACGACAAGTGGGTCAAGGTCATCGACGTGAACCTGATGGGTACGGTGCACGTGGTCGAGGCGCTGGTCCCGGCGATGGCCGAGGCAGGGAAGATCGGTACCGGACGCCACGCGCGTCCACGCCGTTTGTGCTGCGTGTCCTCCGCAGCCGGCTTCATCGGCCTGCCGTGGCACGCGGCCTACGCCGCGTCCAAGGGCGGGGTGCTGGGCATGTGCGAGGTACTGCGCTTCGACCTGGCGCCGCACGGGGTGAGCGTGCACGTGGCCGTACCGGGTGCGGTGGACACACCGCTGGTGCGCACCATCGACGTCGACGGGGTGGACAAGTCCGCCAAGCGGGTGGCGAAGGTGACGAAGCTCTTCCAGGGGCATGCCGCGAGCCCCGCCGAGGCCGCGGACAGGATCGTGGACGGCACGCGCAAGGGCCGCTACATGGTCTACACCAGTGTCGAAATCCGGGTGGGCCGGTGGGCGCAGGTGAACATGCCGTGGGCGTACCGGGCGGTGATGAGGCTGCTGAACCGGGGCTTCCGCTGGGCGTCGCAGGGGTCTTAGAGGACAGGACGCGTGGCCGCCGCGCCTCCCCTACGCAGCGGGCAACCCCACAGGGTGGTGTGACCATCCTGTGGGGTTGCCCGCTGCGGTGGCGGCGCGAACCTAGTTCGAGGAACCGCCGGCGCTGCCGATGACGTCGGCGATGGAGCCGGAGACGTCCTGGTTGTGCTCGCCGCTGCCGATGGTGCCCTCGATGCCCGCGGCGGATCCGCCGACGGAGTCCAGGACCTGCTTGAAGCCCTGCCAGAGGCCGTGCAGGAGGGTGGAGATGCCGTCGCCGAGGGAGCTGACGATGCTGAGATCCATGAGAATCTACCTTTCGTGGTGTGTGCAGTAAATGCCGTTTACGGTGTCTCGTCTCAAAGCATAACCAATCGTTACCGGACCGTGACATTAATGGGGGTAATGCCACCCCCTGAACTAGAGCCTCCCGGGGTCGAGGACGCCGTCCACCTTCTCCCCCACGTCCTCGCCGCCACCTTCCTGACCAACACTGTCCGAGCCACCACTCTCCCGGATCCACTCGCCTTCCCTGACCATCATGTCGCGCAGTGCGGAGGAGTCCGAGGGGGCGTAGTCGTACTCGTCCCAGCGCTCCCGCACGGTGGCCTCGTCCACAACGCCGCCCCCGTCGCCGCCGGATCCTACGAGGCTCTCCGCCAGGATCGCGCGGGAACCCTCCGGGTCGTCGGCGATCGTGGCGGTGGCGTCACCGACGGCGTCGACCAGGCCGTCCACCTTCCCCGGCGCCTCGCGGAGCAGGGTGTCGGAGACCACCAGCAGCATGGTGCCGGTGTAGAGCTCCGGCGGCACCTCGATCTCCACGTAGTCGTCGCCGAGGGCCGTACGGGTCGGCTCGTAGAAGGTGTCGAACATCAGCCCGGCGTCGATGTCGCCATTCGCCAGGGAGGTGGCGAAGTCCGCCGGCCCGATGTTGACGATCTCGGCGTCGACGTCGTTCTCGGCGAGCAGTTCGTCGAGGATGAAGTTCATGTTGGTGCCCAGCGTGACCCCGACCTTCTTGCCGTCGAGCGAGCCGATGTCCTCGACACCGGAACTCCTGTTCCCGATGACCCGGTAGTTGTCGTAGCTGCTCAGCGCCGCGACCGCGGTCACGTCCTGGTCGCGCAGCGCGGCTGCCGCCAGCGGGAACTCGGTGAGGACGGCGGCGTCGACGCCCCCGCCGAGCAGTGCCTCGAGGGCGTCCCTGCCGCTGTCGAAGGGGGTCGTGGCGACGTCGAGCCCGTGGTCCTGCCAGTAGCCCTCCTCCCCCGCCACGGCGATCTGCGGGGCCGTCCAGCCCGCGGACCAGCCGAGTGAGACGTCGGCACCGTCCGGCGAGTCGTCCTGCGATCCGCCCGAGCAGGCGGACGTCGCTGCGAGGGAGGCCAGGGCGGCCACGGTGGCCAGGGCCAGAAGCGCCCGGCGTGGCCGGTGCGGTGACGTGTTCAGCATGGTGTCCTCAGGTTCTCTCTGACCGAGTGGTCGATGGTGCGCAGGATCGTCCTGCGCAGGCTGGCGTGGTCGTCACCGGGGTTGGTGGCGTCACGCGGGCGGGGTGTGGTCACGACGTGGTCGGCCACGACGGTCCCCGGGGACGGGGACATCACGTGCACCGTGTCGCTGAGCAGCAACGCCTCGTCGACGTCGTGGGTGACGAACAGGACCGTGGTCCTGCGCTCGGCCCACACCGAGGTGAGCAGTTCCTGGGTGTGGCGGCGGGTCGTGGCGTCGAGGGCGCCGAAGGGTTCGTCCATCAGCAGCAGGGCTGGCTCCGCCGCGAGCGCCCGTGCCAGGGCGACACGCTGCTGCATGCCCCCGGAGAGCCGGGACGGGTAGCTGTCGGCGTGCCCGGCCATACGTACGCTGTCCAGGTACTCCTCGGCGACGGCCCGGCGGTGTCGACGCCCCGGCACCAGCGGCTGCAACGCGACCTCGACGTTGGCCCGGGCGCTCAGCCAGGGGAACAGGGCGTACTGCTGGAAGACCACCCCGATGTCCGCCCCGGCACCGCGCACCACCCGTCCGTCGAGCGTGACCTGCCCGGCGTCCGGTGCGGTGAAACCGGCGGCGATGTTCAGCAGCGTGGACTTGCCGCACCCGCTGGGCCCCACGAGGCTGTGGAAGGACCCCGGCGCCAGCGACAGTGTCGTCTCCGCGAGTCCGGAGGTCGCGGTGAACTGCTTCGAGACTCCGGTGATCTCCACGGCTCCCGGGGCGTTCATGAGCGCTCCCACCGCAGCAGCTGTCGTCCGGTCGTGCTGATCAGCAGGTCCACCGCGGCGCCGAGCACGCCGAGGGTGACCAGTCCCACGAACATGGCGTCGGTGGCGAGGTACTGGCGGGACTCCTGGAGCTGGAAGCCGATCCCGGACGACGCACCGGTCAGTTCCGCGGCGATCAGGCTGATGAACGCCACCGAGGCACCGAGTCGCAGTCCCGTGACGATCGACGGGGAGGCCGCGGGCAGCACGACCACCAGGAACTGCCGTACCCGTCCGACCCCCAGGGAGGTCGCGGCACGCAGGTAGGTCTGCGGGACCGCGAGCGCGCCGGCATGGGTGTTCAGCCACACGGTCAGCCCCACGGCGTAGGCGATGACGGCGTACTTCGACTCCTCGCCGATGCCCAGCCACACGATCGCCACCGGTACCAGCGCGATGGCGGGCACCGGACGCAGCAGCACCAGAATCGGGCCGAGCAGCCTGCTGACCAGGGCGATCCTTCCGGTCGCGAGTCCGAGGACCACGCCCGCCCCGGCGCCCAGCGCGAATCCGACGACGACCCGGGTCAGTGACGGCACCACGTTGTCGGCGAGGTAGCCGTGGGCGTACAGCCCCCGTGCGGCCGCGGCGACGGTGGACGGGCCGGGGAACATCTGTGGGTCGTCGACGACGACCGCGGCGAGCTGCCAGGCCAGCAGGAACAGTGCCAGCGAACCGGCGAACCACGCCGCGGGGACGAGCCGGGTGATGTGTCGTGTACTCACCGGTCACCTCCCGGGGCCACCGTCGTCGCACCCTGCTCCAGGGTGAAGCGCACGGGGGCGGGCGGGCCGTCGGCCCGTCCGGCTCCCCGGATGAGCGCCAGGGCGTTGGAAGCCACGGCGTCCAGGTCCTGCCGGACGCTGGTGAGCGGGAAGAACTCGTGTCCGGTCACCGGTCCGCCGTCGAAGGTGACGACGGAGACGCCACCGGGGACTCCAACGGGGACGTCGCGTCCTGCGTCCGTCAGCGCCCGCAGGACGGCCCCCGCCTGACCGTAGGTACCGACGACGAAGGCGTCCGCCACCGGCGCACCGGTGCCGGACGCCTGAAGGTGGTCGGTGACGGCCCGGTAGGCGTCCGCGGCCGTGAGGTCGGTGGGGATGCGCGACGCCGCGGCGTCCTGCGCGCCGAGTGCCGTGCGGAACCCGTCGTAGCGACGCTGCACCGTGTCACGTCGCACCCCTCCGGTCTCCTCGTCGGTGAACCCGCCCACGAAGACCGGACGCGTCGCGCCGGCGGCGAGGACGTGCCTGGTCGCCAACGCGCCGGCGTGGACATGGTCGGCGGAGACCACACCACCGCCGTGCACACCGGAACTGTCCAGGCCGCGGGTGTTGTTCACCCACACCACCGGGACCCGGGCCGCGACACAGACCGCCTCGGTCGCCGCGGCGTCCCCCTCGCCCAGCACGATGATGCCGGAGACGCCCGCGTCGATCAGCCGGGACGCGGCCTCCGCCTCCTTCGCCGGGTCGAAGTCGGTGTTGGCGAACAGCACGAGGTGGTCGTGACGTCCTGCCACGCGTTCGACCGCGTCGGCCACGCGGGAGAAGAAGGGCATGGTCACGTGGGGCACGAGCAGTCCGAGCATGGCGGTGGCCGCGCCGGTGCGCAGCGCGCGTGCGGTGCGGTCGGGGCGGTAGTCGAGGTCGACGAGCGCGGCCTCGATACGGGCGCGCAGGGCGTCCGACACCGGGCGCGGGCTCCCGCTCACCACGTAGCTCACCGCCGTGGTGGACGCGCCCGCGTGGGCTGCGACGTCGGCCAGGGTCACGCGGCGGCGCGTTCCCCGGGGTGTGTTCGGCATGGTCGTTCTCCTTGCAGTCTGCCGGTGGGACGCCGCCCAATGTAGGGGCAGGCCGACAGGGTGTGAAACGTTTCACTCACCACGATCCAATCGATTCACGCTGCTGCCCGCGCTGTGTAGCTTGCGGGCACATGACACATCACAGAACCACCGGAGTGACCGTCCACGACCCCGCCTACGCCGGCGACGGCTACGTGCTCTTCGCCGCCCCCGACGGCGTGACCCGCCTGATCGACGACCTGGGCACGGTCGTGCGCAGCTGGGACCACCCCGGCGTGCCTTCCCGCGTGATCGACCCCGCGCTCGTCGGCGGGGAGAAGGGCCGGATCGGCCTGCAGCTCACACACCTGGACCCCGCCACCGAGGACCGCGGCGGCATCTACCCGAACCGCACCGTGGGCGAGGTCTCGTGGGACGGTGAGGTGCGCTGGGAATGGGGCACGCAGGCTCCCGGCGGTGCCGCCCGGCAGAACCACGACTGGCAGGTGCTCGACAACGGCAACCGGCTCTACCTGGTCACCGTCCCCCGGGTCGTGGAGGCTCTCGGCCCCGACACCGTGGGCGACCAGGGGCTCGTCGAGGTCGACCCCGGGGGGAACACCGTGTGGCGCTGGCTGCTCGGCGACCACGTCGACGAACTCGGACTCGACGACCGTGGCCTGGCGGACCTGCGGGCGAGCGCCCGGCGGCATCCGGACACCCCGTGGGGCTACGCGGAGCTGAACACCGCCAACGTGATCGGCCCCAACCACCTGCACGGCGGGGACCCCGCCTCCCCCTTCACCCCGGGCAACGTGATCATCAGCTCACGCAAGGCGAACGTGGTCGCCGTCGTCGACCGGGCCGGCGGCGGTGACCGGATCCTGTGGCGGCTCGGGCCCTACTTCGACAGCGCCCCCGGCGACCACCACGAGCGCATCCTGCACCGCAGCGTCCCCCGCCCGCTGGACCAGATCTCCGGGCAGCACAATCCCCACCTCATCGCCGAGGGACTCCCCGGGGCCGGCAACCTGCTCATCTTCGACAACCAGGGAGGCGCCGGGTACCCGCCGGCGGCGTTGGGCATCTACCCGGGCTCACGCGTGCTCGAGATCGACCCGCTGACCCGCCAGATCGTGTGGCAGTACACCGCCGAGGACTCCGGGCGCCAACCGTGGGAGTTCTTCAGCGCCTTCGTCAGCAACGCCCAACGCCTGCCCGACGGCACCACGTTGATCACCGAAGGCATGCACGGGCGGATCTTCCGCGTCACCCCGGGCGGACGCATCGTGTGGGAGTACGTGTCCCCCTACTCCGGACCGGCCGCCCCCGGCAGCGACACCGAGAGCTTCCTCGTCTACCGCGCCCAGCACGTGCCCCCGGAGTGGGTGCCGGTGGGCTGAGCGGAGCGCAATGCCGGGGACACCTCGGTGAAATACGGTGTCAACACCCCGCCGATACCGTCGGTATACATGACGTTTACACCTGGTTCCCCCTCCCCCGCCACCACCGCCGACCGCCTGTCCCGCACCTTCGGGCGCCGCCGTTTCCTGCAGATCGCCTCGGCCCTCGGCGCCGTGGGCGCCACCGGCGCCGCGACCGGCCTGACCGCATGCGGGCAGGACGCACCGGGCGCCGCAGCGTCCCCCGGAGCGTCCGGCACGGCGTCCCCCGGAGCGTCCGGCGAGATCCTGCAGCCGGGCACCGGCTCGCTGCAGGCCGACCACTACCTGCCCTCGGAGGTCGACAAGGTGCTGTGGGGCTACCTGCCGTCCACGGACAGTGAACCGGTGCTGCGCATGCGCTCGGGGCAGACCGTCACCGTGGACACCGTCAGCCACGAGGGGATCATGGAGGACCAGGGACGCGACCCGGACGCCTGGTTCGGTGAGCAGGGCGTGGACCGCGCCGAGGTCCTCGACGACGCGCGAGACATCGCCGCCAACTACGACCGCACACCGCGCGACTTCGACAAGGACGGCCCCCACGTGGTCACCGGCCCCATCTTCGTCGAGGGCGCCGAACCCGGCGACGTCCTCAAGGTCGAGACCCTGGAGACGGCCCTGCGCGTGCCCTACGGTGTGGTGTCCAGCAGGCACGGCAAGGGCGCGTTGCGTCAGCTCCCCGACGGCGGTGCCCCGGACGGCATCAGCCTCGACGAGGTCATGCCGCCGGTCGGTGCCGACGGCACCGGTGAGAACATCTCGGTGTTCACCCGCGCACACGACGGTCGCGGTGTCATGACCTCCGGGGAGCTCGAGCTGAGCTTCCCGCTGCGCCCGTTCATGGGGATGATGGGCGTGGCTACCACCGACGGCGGCGGCCCCACCGACGACAGCCGCAACTCCATCCCCCCGACGCTCGGCGGCGGCAACATCGACATCCGGCACCTCGCGGTGGGCTCGGCGCTCTACCTGCCGGTCTTCGCCGACGGCGCCCTATTCTACACGGGCGACCCGCACCACGGCATGGGCGACGGCGAGGTCGCGTTGACCGCCATGGAGGGCTCGCTGCGCACCACGTTCCGTCTCACGGTGTGCAAGAAGGGTGACCGCTCGACCCCCTCGGTCGCGTTCTCCTACCCCTTCGGCGAGACCGGGGACGCCTGGATCCCCATCGGCCTCTCCGACCCTGACGGTCTGGTCAACGGTTCCGACCGCGACCTGAACGTGGCGATGCGCCGGGCGGTGGTCAACGCCCTGGACTTCCTGGAGACCGACCTCGGCATCGAGCGGGCCGTGGCCTACGCCTACCTGTCCGCCGCCTCCGACTTCGCCCTGTCGCAGGTCGTGGACATCACCACCGGCGTGCACGGGCTGATCTACAAGGACGGGCTCCCCGCGTTGGGGTGAGCGGCGCCGCAGGTCAGGTGGCCAGCTCCGGTGACCTCAAGTCAGGACAGCTGGTAGCCCTCGGCGTCGCGGGCGTAGCGTCCGCTGCCGACGAGGATCAGGACGAACTCCACCATGGTCCAGACCCACAGCGCGAACATCATCGCGGAGCTGAGGAGGATGAGCAGCACTCCCGCGCCGAGCAGGGTCTCGTCGTTGTCGTAGTACACGCTGCCGGTCATGGTCGTGTAGGTCTCGCTGCTGGCGACGATGAGGCCGTAGCCGCCGATCATGATCACCCACGAGACGAGCAGGATGACCAGCTGCGCGATGGCCCTGCCCTTGTTGCCGATGTAGAAGTTGTGGGCGCCGAAGCCGCCGAGGAAGAACGCGAACAGTGCCGCGGCGACCTTCGACTTCCGCGACGCCGGCGGCGAGGCGTAGCCGGCCTGCCCGGGGTAGCCGCCCGGGTAGGACGCACCGGCCGGGTAGGCGCCGGGCTGGGTGGGTCCGCCCGGGTAGGGCTGGACGCCCGGGGCGGCCTGCGTGGGCTGGGCGGAGTGCGCAGCCTGGGAATCGCCGCTGCCGGGGTAGCCCGGGTATCCCGGGACCGACTGCTCCTGGCCGTAGCTCTGGTTGTAGCCCTGAGCGTAGGACTGACCGTAACCCTGGCCGTAACCCTGCCCGTAGGCCTGGGCCTGCTGGTCGGCGGAGGATTCGGGGGTTTCAGGGGTCTCCATGCCGGACCAGCGGCCCTTGGGCGCCTCGGGAGTCTCAGGGGTCTCAGGGGTCTCAGGGGTCTCGGGCACCTGCGGCGCGTCGGAATTGTCGGACGAATCCGGGAACGGGTTGTCCGAGGGCTTGGAGGAGTCGGTCACGGTGCTCTCCATCGTGGTGTTGACGACATAACGGGTTTAAGACTGTGGGAAGCTTACCTTGTGTCCCCTCACCGAGGTTGACCGGCATTAATAATCTCGTGAACCAGCCCGGACGACGTCGCGTAAGCTCCCGCCCACTCGCTCTCCCGCGGCCCGGCGACGTTGAGCACCAGGGCCCTCCCCGCAGCCGCCCGCAACCCGCGCAGCCAGGTGACTGCATCCTGCGCTCCCCCGGCGCCGACCACCAGACAGGGCCGGTCGTAACCGGCGGCGAGCCGCTCGGTGAGCGCGGTCCCCGGGGAGGACGCCCCGGTGCCGGTGAGGATCAGCGTCACGTCACTGTCGCGGACGTTCCATTCCGTGCGCTGGGCGGGATCTGCCGAGAGGGTTTCCGACAGTTCCGGGTAGTCCACCAGCAGGCCTGGGGCGCTGGGACGGTCCTCCGCCCAACCGCCGGCCGGACACCAGCCGGTGGTCGCGACCCCGGCGGCCCTGGCCGCGTCGAGCGCTCCGCTGTCCACCCCGGACTGTCCGCCGGAACGGATGACGGAGAGGAATTCGTGGGGGCTGGGCAACCCCCGGCGCAAAAGCCCATTCATCTCGACCAGCCGGGTGACATTCGGACTCACGGCTTCGCCAGCCCGTCGACGATGAGGCCAATGTCGACGAAGTCGTCGTACGAGTTAGGTGCCGCGACCGATTCGGGATCCATCACCACGCTCACCTCGAGGGTGCTGAGAACCCGGTAGACCATGTCCAACGGGGCAGTCCACTTGTCCCCCAACTCGAAGGCGTTCAGCCACTGCCGTCCCACGTTCGCCTTCTCGGCGAGTGCGGACTGGGTGATCCCCTTCTCCAGGCGGACTTCACGGAGCTCCGGGCCGAGGTCGTCGGGATGATGGACAGTCACTGTCGTCATTCGACGACAATAGCAATTGTCGCCGCACGGCGACACCCCGGTGCCCCTCGTTCGGGTCGCAAGAATCACCTCAATCGGCGTCGCGTCGATAATCCGGCACCGGAACCACTATTTTTCCCAACAGATACACTATGGGAAAACATGACCGGCGTTGTGCCGCCATACAGCGCTCCGCCACAGCAGAAAAGACCCCGGATGCCTTCCACCTCGCTCTACAACCGCGTCGACCTCACAGTCGGCGGCGTGTCCGTCTCCGTCTACTACATGGGAGTCACCAACTACGCGCTCGCGAACAACCGTATTCCCGTCGTCCAGCACATTTTCGTCGACTCCGACGAAGAGCTCGCGGATCCGACACCCGTCGGAGAGATCTCCGTGCACGCAAGCGTCGACGGCGATCAACTTTTCACCAGTGGCCCCATCACCCTGCCCTCCATGGACCCAGGAACGACCAATTTCCTGGAGCCCTACGACCTCACCCGCGTCCCCGTGGCAAGGACACTCGAGTCGACCGAGGCGCGTGGCGGCGAGTTGACGATCTCGGTCAAGCTGGGCGACGAACTCGCCCAGGAGACCGTCGACCTCCAGGTCCTGGCGCCGGACGAATGGTTCAACTCTCCGCTGTACTACGAGTCCCTGGCTGCCTTCGTCCAACCGAACTCGGCTAGCGTCACCCCGCTGCTGAGTACGGTCGGCGATCTGTTGGAAGAGCACACCGGCAGTTCGTCGATAGACGGCTACCAGGCAGGAGCTGTCCGCGTCACCGAGATCGCCGCAGCGGTTTTCGAGGCACTCCGGGGTCACGATATCCGCTACATCAATCCCCCTGCCTCCTTCGAACAGACCGGCCAAAGGGTCAGGAGGTCCTCCGAAGTTCTCACCACGAGACTAGGAACCTGCATCGACCTCTCGGTCGCTTTCGGAGCGGTGGCTGAGCAATGCGGACTGCACCCGGTCGTCATCATGATTCCCGGACATGCCATGGCCGGGGTCCTGATGACCGCGGATCCCTTGCCCACCCCGGTGATCACAGAACCCACGGTGATCAACAACTACATCCGCAGCGGTCGACTTCTGCCGATCGATGCTGTCTTCTATGACAAATCCGCCGGCTCGGCCTTCCGGGAAGTGGTTGAACGATCCCGGAAAACCCTCGAGGACACTGTCGTCCACGGCGTCATCGACGTTTACGGCTCCCACCGGGACGGAATCCACCCGTTCAGCGACAGCTCGATCGGTTCGTCCGCCGCGGCAACCACGGCTGACGCCACTGCTACGGAAACCAGGTCGGTGGCCGGTTCCGTCGGTAGCACGACGACGGGGACATGGACCCTCCCCGACCTCGGGACGAACTCAGACGACGGCGCCTACAGTGACACCGATGACCCGAGTCCCGCGCGCGTTCAGAAGTGGAAACGTGAGCTTCTCGACCTGTCTCTGCGCAACCGCCTGCTGAACATGCGTACGGGACCCGAGGTCCTTGACTTCACACTTGCCCCAGGCACCTTGGCAGACCTGGACGACATGATCCACGACGGCCAGAAGATCGCCGTCCACCCTGTCGACGACGTCAGCGACAACCGCCGTCTCCAAGGCATCAGGAAAATGACGGACCTGCCCTCAGAGCAGGTCGCCGATGACCTCACGGCACGGAATCGGGTGTACGCCGATCTATCGGACGCCCGCTACAGCTCGTGGTTCCGTACCCTCAACCGCCAGGTGCGCACCTACACCGAGGAGACCGGGGCTTCGAACCTGTACCTCACCCTCGGCGCCATGGTCCACCAGAACTCCGCAGGTTCTACCGCACTGGCACCGTTGTTCCTCATCCCGGTGAAGATCGTCGGAGGCCGGGGCAACGCCCGCTTTCAGGTCCAGGTGGACACCACCCAGGAGGCCACCCCGAACCACAGTCTCGTCGAATGGCTCCGGCAGGTACACAACGTCACCATCGATGACCTCGCCCGGCCGAAACTCGATGAATCCGGGCTGGACATCACGCACGCCTTGACCGCCATCTCGGCCTCCCTCATCGAGGCGAACCTCCCCTACACCGTGGTCGAGTCCTCCCGGCTGATCATCGCGAAGTTCTCGACCTATGGCATGTGGAAAGACCTCCGGGACAACTGGGAGACGTTCCTGGACCGCCCGGTCTTCAAGCATCTGACGATGCATGCCGGCAACGACTTCGCCGACCCAGCGGAGAAAGCCACAGGAGTTCCGGCGGAACGGGTCGTCGTGAGAACCGTGAACGTGGCCGCCGACGACCGTGAGGCCATCCGCCAGATGCTCAAGCAGCGCCAGGCGTCCCTGACCAACCAGCTGTCCCTCTGGCTCAACAGCGTCTACGGCGTGGACAAGGGCGAGGAGTTCGCCATCGGCCAGGAGCCGTTGAAGTCGCTGGACCCCGCGCTGAACGTCTCCAAGCAGACGGGCATGTCCCTGTCGGACGCCACCGACAAGCTCATCTCCGGGCTCTTCACCCAGAAGTACCCTGATCACCCCGACTACGACACCGACCGGTCCATCTCCCGCGCCGACGCCGGCAAGGTCGTGGACGTGCTGCGTGCCGCCGCCGCCCACAAGGACGGCCGCGCCGACATCCCCGCCGACGCCCGTAAGATCTGCCGTACCGTCCTGCCCGCCCTGGACTTCGCCACCGTGCACGAGTCGCACCTGGTGTTCTCCGCGGACAACGCCGGGTCCACCATCACCACCGGTATCCCCCAGGCACTGCGCGCCGCCGGGCACAACCTGGAGGAGTCGGTCAGCGTACTCGCCGTCCAGAACGCCGTGGCCTCGCTGAACCCGCACGCCGGGCTGACCGACCTCACCCGCGACCTGTACGTGTGCGCGTGGGCGGCGATGACCAACCGCTCCTGGGTGGACCACTCCCGCGAGATCGAGGCCCCGACCTTCCGCAACCTCGACTACCGCATGGAACTGCGGCCCGTCGTGCTGCCGGACCGTGCCGCCTGGGACACCGCCCTGGAGGTCGCAGGCCAGCTCTTCGGCACCCTCGTGGGCAGCCACTGCACCGCGGCGAACCTGCGCTCCCTGCAGTCCGCCGTCACCGAGGCCGTCGACGAGCACCGGCTCGACGCCGCCCGCTACAGCGAGACCCTCGGCGCCGTCTCCGGGCAGCTCGGGGCCAACGCCGCCACCAAGCGTTCCCGGCTGGCGGACGAGACCAGCAACCTGCTGGCCGCCCTGTACCGTGACCGGGCCGATGCGCTGGCCATCGTGGACCATCTCGCCGGCGCCCGCACCGCACCAGACAAGATCCTCGGGGCCACGATCTCCGAGGCGACCGCGGGTGTGAGCAGTGCGAAGCAGGCGGCGGCGTCCCTGAAGCTGCTGACCGCCAACGGGTCGACCCCGCTGTCCGTCCCCGCCCGCTACGCCGCCTCCCACCAGGGCGGTGACGACAAGGGCGCCCGCCTCATCCTGGAGAACCTGGGCAATGCCCTGGCCGAGCACGAGTTCACCGCGCCGGTGACCAAGGCCGTGGAACGCTTCTTCGCCGAGCGCTCGACCTGGGAGGCCGCGATCATCGTGGAGTCCACCGCGCCTGCGCCCATACCCGAGCCTGAGTCTGAGCCGGCCCAGCCGGAGCAGATCGAGCCGGAACCGGAACCGCGACCCGAAACCACCCCGGGCCACCTGCTCGACGAGGAGATCACCACCGCCAATGTGACGTCCTTCGGGGCAAGGCTCTCCGACCTGCTGCGCGACAACCCCAAGGTCCGCGTGACCGTGGAGGTCATTGAATGAACATCCCGCGGCTGCAGGTCCGGCAACGAGACATCGACGAACAGATCGACCTGCTCACCACCAAGAAGTACGACGGGGCCGTGGTGATCATCCAGAGCCCCGACCCCTGGGGCGGCCCCGCCGAGTACAGGCGAGCCAACGGTATCGCCGTCGCCGTGCACCAGGCCAACACCCCGCTGGCGGTGCGATGGTCACTGACCAGACTGGATGCGGAAGTGCCCTGGCATTTCATCATCACACCCCTGGGCGATGCCGACCTGGTCGCCGACCTACGCGACCGGCTGACCCCCTACGGCGCGGTCCAGGTCGTGGACCCGAGCCGCAGCCTGCTGGGGGCGTTCTCCGCCACCCGCATCCTGCCGGGCACCATCTCAGTCGGCGACATTCCCGACACCCTGACCTTCCTGGACTCGCGCGGCGGCGGGATCACCCCCGCACCCGCCGGAGTGCTCACCCCGGACCACCTCGCCGCCCAGTTGCTGACCACCGGGCTGGGGCTCAAGGCCCTGAACGCCGACGGTGTACGCGACATCACCCTCACCGACGTCCTCGAGTGGTCGGCGGCACCTGATGCCGTGTCCCGGTGGAACGACTGTGCCACCGTACTCCCCGAGCCCGTGCACACCGCAGCCGTGAACTGGCTCGCCCGCACCCTCGGCTCCCGTGCCAGCGCGGCGATGCGCTACCTCACGACGAACGGGCCCGACGGGCTGCTCGCCTGGGGTCTGATCACCGAGATCCTCGTCGTCGACCCTGCCGCGTCCGAGGAGGAGTCCCGGATCCGCCACGACGCCACCGTGTCCTTCCGTTCGCGTACCGGCACGGCCACCACCGCCGAGGAACGCGAGGGCTGGTCCACCGCGGCAGTCTCCGCCGTCACCCGCGCCGAGCGGTCCAGGGACTCGATGGAGGCGGTGATCCGCACCGCAGAGCGCGAGATCACCGGTTCCCGGCTGGATGCTGCTGCGCTGCTGCACCGGTCCTCGGTGTGCCCCGGTGGCTTCGCCGCGCGTATCGAACGCATCGCCACGGCCCTCGAATCCCTTGCCGCACCTGCCACGAACGAGCAGCCCCAGCGCTGCGCCTACGCGGCGATCCGTTCCGCCCACGCCCACCGCGACGCCGGCGACCCCGAACGCAACAGGGACATCGTCAGCGCCGAGGCCGCCCTGAGGATCTGGCAGTGGGAACACGGTGCCGGTGGCTCCACGGATGCCCTCCCGTCCACCCTCACGGGATGGCTGCACACCCAACGCACCTCCCTGAGCTGGCTGAACGTGTGCATCAACGCAGCATGGCGCGAACAGAGTTCCCCCGCCCTGCACCAGGTCACCCGGCGCATCGCCGAGCGTGCCCGGGCCCGCGTCCAGGAACTCGACCGTACCTTCGCCGCCGTGGCGTCCCGCTCCGGCGCCTCCCGCGGGCTGGCCGGATCGACCCTGCTCGTCGAGGACGTCCTCGACCGGATCGTGCGCCCCCTGCTCGTCGACGGCGGCGCAACCCGTCCCGTCCTGCTGCTCGTCCTTGACGGCATGTCCACCGCAGCGGCCGACCAGCTGCTCGGATCGATCGACAAGAGCTACCACGGCCGGTGGCAGGAGATGGCCACGGAGGACGAGGAACTCGCCACCGCACTGGCGATCTACCCCACCGTGACCACGAAGTCGCGCGCCAGCCTGCTCTCCGGCACTACCGCGACAGGTGGTCAGGACGTGGAGAAGCGCGGGCTCACCGAGTGGTACCGGGAAGCCACCAAGGGCCTGCGCAACCCTGGCAGCGCCACGCTGCTGCACAAGGGTGGCCTCGAGGTGGAGGCAGGCGACGGTGTGACCCGCATGATCGAAGACACGGCGGGTCAGCCGTTGGTCGCCGCGGTGCTGAACACCATCGACGACGCCCTGGACAAGTCCGACCCGATCGACCGGCAATGGTCCGTGCCGGACATCACCCACCTGCACTCGCTGCTGCAGGCTGCCGCGCGTGCCGGGCGCACCGTGGTGCTGGTATCCGACCACGGTCACATCGTGGACCGGCGCCAGAGCGCCCCGTCCCAGGCAGGTGGCAACAGCGCCCGGTGGCGCTACCCAGCCGCCGACGGCTTCGAGAGCTCGGAAGTCACAGACGTCACCGACCAGGAGGTCGCCGTGCACGGTGACCGCGTCCTCACCGACGACCACCGTGCCGTCCTCGCCGTCGACGAGGACCTGCGCTACACCGCGCGCAAGGCCGGCTACCACGGCGGACTCGCCCTGGCCGAAGCGTCCATCCCCGTGATCGTGCTCAGCCAGGAGCCGGACCAGCTGCAGGAACGCACCCGCGACACCATGCCTCTGGTGCAGATGGACGACACCATGCGCCACCCGTCCTGGTGGGAGCTGCGCGAGGACTTCGTGACCATCAGCGCCGGCACCCGCGACACCGGTGTCGAAGCCCCTGCCGCGACGACCACGAAGAAGACCGACCCGCAGGACGGGCTGTTCAGCATCGACGTCGCCCCCACGACATCTCGTCCCGTGCTCTTCAACGGGTTGGAGAGCAACCCCGGTTTCCAGGCTCAGGTCGACGACGTCCAGCTGCGTGACCAGGACGCAGCCAGCATCGCCGGCATCCTGCGCACCATGGGCGCGAACAACAACACGATTCCGCGGGTGCAGCTGCAGAAGATCATGGGACTGAGCAACATCCAGTTCCGCGGCGCACTGACCAAGCTGAAACGTATCCTGAACATCGACGGTGTCGAGGTGCTCTCCAACCGGGGCAGCGACATCACGTTGAACGCCGAACAGCTCATCCAGCAGTTCGGCCTTGACCGACGCACCACGACAGGACGGTAACGGAGAACACCATGGGACGGCATTCCAGTGACGGGCTCTCACCTGCCAGGAGACGCAATATCCTGGGCGCCCTGCGCCGCGGCACCGTGCCGGCCGAAGGGCTCGACCAGCTCGCAGTGGGCCTGGACCACCTGGGGCCGGTGATCGAGGAGGAGCTGTCCTCCGTGGCCGGTGGTGCCGGGATGTTCAAGGCGATCCGTGGTGAGTACGGCGCCGGCAAGACCTTCGCCGCCCGGTGGATCGAGCAGCACGCCCTGCAGGCCGGCTTCGCCGTCGCCGAGGTGCAGATCTCGGAGACGGACACTCCCCTGCACAAGTTGGAGACCGTGTACCGGCGAACCACCGAGGAGATGCGGACGACCGCCTCCCCCACCCGTGCATTCCGTGACGTGCTGGACGCCTGGTTGGCGGCGGTCGACCTGGACGCGGAGAGCTCCGGGCGCGACCGAGGCGACGTCATCGACGAGCGGTTGTCCTCGGTGGCCCAGGTGGCCCCGGTGTTCCCGCTTGCACTGCGCGGCTACCTGCGCGCGGTGGAGGACGACGACGTGGAGATGGCCGACGGCCTGGCCGCGTGGCTCGGTGGGCAGAGCAACGTGAGCGCCTCGGTGAAGCGGTACGCCGGTATCAAGGGTGAGCTGGACAAGTTCACCGCCACCGGGTTCCTTCGTGGTCTTGTCGAGATCCTGCGTGGCTCCGGGCAGTCCGGCCTGCTCCTGGTCCTCGACGAGGTCGAGACGCTGCAGCGCATGCGCACGGACACCAGGGAGAAGTCACTGAATGCGCTGCGGCAGTGGCTCGACGAGATCAGCAACGACCGCTACCCCGGCTTGTACCTGCTGATCACCGGGACGACGGCCTTCTTCGAGGGCGGGCAGGGCGTGAAGCGGCTGCAGCCGCTCTACGACCGACTGCGGGTGGACTTCTCCGGCGATCCGCGGTGGGACAACCCGCGTGACGTGCAGGTCCGCCTGCAGAGTTTCGACCATGAGCGCCTGGTGGCGGTGGGTTGCCGGGTCCGCGACATCTTCGTCGATGGCCTGGCTCCGGAGGTGGCCTCCCGAGTCGGTTCCGCCGTGGACGATGCCTACATCGCCGACCTCGCGGACGCCGTGGCCGGCGAGCTCGGTGGTCGGGTCGGTGTAGCTCCGCGCATCTTCCTGCGCACCGTCGTCGACGTGCTCGACCGCGTGGAACTGCACGCGGACTTCGATCCGCGGGCGGACTACACGGTGAAGGTGGCGGATGGGGAACCTGGCGCTCGAACCGCTGCCCCGGCAGATGCTTCGCTCGCAGATCCCGACGCGATCAGCTTCTAGCTCCTCTGGCCGTCTCAGCTGGACCTTGACGACCCTTGACGAACCTAGCCAAGTCACATACAGTCAATCACCGTAAGGGTGATGTCGAGCATGTAGGATGAGGATGCGCATAGAGTACGCCGACGAGTCCCTACGACGGGCAGCCACCGAGCGAGAGTTCCGACCGACGAAGTGGGGACCTGAGCTGCTCAAGGCGTACCGCAAGAAAATCTACTTCCTCGCCCAGGCCACAGATGACCGCGACCTCTACAACTACAGGGCCCTGCACTTCGAGAAGCTCTCGGGCGATCGCAAAGGTACCTCTTCGATTCGCCTGAACAGCCAGTACAGACTCATCCTTCGCTTCAGAACCGATGCCGACGGCAGAACGGTCATCATCCTCGAGTTGTCGGACCACTACAAGTAGCCGCACTCCCCCCCGCCACCACAATCATCTACCGTGAAAACCACTCAGAGCTGGTGAACATCATGACTGACACCCACCTCGCCGAAGTCTTCCCCGCCGGCGAGTACCTCGCCGACGAACTCGAGATCCGTGGCTGGAGCTACGCAGATTTCGCCGACATCATCGACCGACCGACTCAGCTCGTCTCCGATATCGTCAACGGGAAGAAGGAGATCACGCGGGCCACAGCTGCACAGATCGCCACCGCCCTCGGTACGAGCCCCGAGCTCTGGCTCAACCTCCAGAACGCCTACCTCCTCCACGAGCAGAACGAAGACCCCGAGATGGCAGCGAGCTTGAGCGACGTCGAACGTCGTTCCCGCCTACGCACCATCGCCCCGATAAGACTCCTCGTCGAGCGAGGTTATGTGAGGAACGGTAGCCCGGAGGAGCAGGAACAGGACATCCGAACTCTTCTCGGCCCCAATGCACTCGACGGCGACGCCGACATCCAGTTCGCTGCGCGGCGGAGCAACGAGGATGAGAGCGTGAGCACCAGGCAACGATCCTGGGCTGCGTGCGTCCGGCTGAAGGCCCGGGACATCGAAGCTTCGACCTACGACAGTGCTGCACTCCGCAGACTGGCCGAATCTCTGACCCACCGGTTGCGTGAACCCGGTGCGCTGGCCGACTTCCAACGGGAATTCGCCGCGGTCGGGGTCCGGCTCGTCTACGTGGAGTCGTTCCCCCACAGCAAACTGGACGGATGCGCCTTCATCGACGAGGGAAAACCGGTCATCGGACTCTCCGGACGTGGAAAGCGTCTCGACAAGGTCTTCTTCACGCTGATGCACGAAGTCGCCCACCTCCTCCTTGGACACGTAGGAGGACCTGACCAGGCCCTGATCGAGCAGCTCGGAACTGAAGATCCGCAATCATCCACATCAACCGCCGAGAGAGCAGCCGATTCTCTGGCGGCGGACCTCATCCTCCCCTCCGGCACGCCGGAGCCTACTGGTCGCATCAATCGTCGATGGATCGACGACCACGCCAAGGCGCTGGATGTCGCCCCCATCGTCCTGATCGGGAGGTTGCAGAACGAGGGGATCCTGCAGTGGACCACCTCGCTGTCGCGAAACCCACCGAACGCGACAGAAGACTTGGAGCAGTGGACCTAGATGTCTTCCAACGTCGGTTTCAACCGCCTACACCCGACCCTCCAGCACCATGTGGTCTCCACCCTCGGATGGCCCGGTCTGCGCCCACTTCAAGAAGAGTCGGTAGCCCCGCTGGTGGAGGGCCAGGATGCGCTCCTGCTCGCCCCGACCGCGGGCGGCAAGACTGAGGCAGCGTCCTTCCCCGTCCTGTCCCGGATGGCGAGTGAAGACTGGCACGGGGTGTCCGTCTTGTACATCTGCCCGCTGAAGGCACTGCTCAACAACCTCGAGGAGCGCCTGCGGCTCTACGGATCATGGATGGGGCGAACCGTCGGTGTCTGGCACGGGGACGTGAGTACCTCGGTACGGCGTCGCATGCAGACCACCGAGCGACCCGACATCCTCCTGACGACGCCTGAATCGCTGGAGTCGATGATGGTCTCCACCGGGGTCAACCACCGAGAGTTCCTCGGCGACGTGCAGACCGTCATCATCGACGAGGTCCACGCCTTCGCCGGGGACGACCGCGGATGGCATCTCTCAGCCGTCCTCGCCCGGCTCGAGCATGCCGTCGGCCGGCCCTTTCAGCGCATCGGGATGTCCGCCACCGTCGGCAACCCCGAGCACCTATTGGAGTGGTTGCAGGGTGGCGCCCGTGCGGCGGCAGACCGCACCGGAGCAGTCATTGCCCCCGGCGTCATCCTGCCCGGCGCCGGAGAGTCCCCTGCTCTGGCTGCGGATGCCCCGGAGATCCGGGTTGACCGGCTTCAGGACATGTCACAGGTCGCAACCCTGCTTTCCCGACTGCATGTCGGTGAGAAGAGACTGGTGTTCGTGGACTCCCGGAAGAACGTGGAGGTCCTGGGCAATCTGCTCGATGAACTGGATGTGAAGGTCTTCCTGTCCCACTCCTCCTTGTCCGCGTCCGAGCGCGCCCGGTCGGAGGCCGCCTTCGCCGACGAGACCGACTGCATCATCGTGGCGACGTCGACCCTGGAACTCGGCATCGACATCGGCAACCTCGACAGGGTGATCCAGGTCGGCGCACCGCGCACTGTCTCGTCGTTCCTGCAACGGCTCGGAAGAACCGGTCGCCGCGCCGGCACGTCCCGCAACTGCCTGTTCATCGCCCTGCCGTCGGAAGGGACCCGTGGCGACGTGGACACGATGCTCCTCCAGACGATGGGGCTGCTCTCCGCGTGGGCGGAGGGATTCGTCGAGCCCGTCGAACCACCGCCCGTTCCCCTCCACATCGCCGCGCAGCAGCTGCTTGCCGCCGCGCTGTCCGCTGGTGCCATCAACACCAGCTCCTGGCGTGAGATCTGGGCCGGCACTCAGCTGATGGATCCCGAGGTGCTCGAATGCGATGCCCAGGAGATCCTTGACCATCTCATCGAGACAGGCATGCTCGAGACTGACGGAGAGATGGCATTCATCGGTGAGGCGGCAGAGAAGGCTTTCGGCCGCCGCCACTTCATGTCCATCCTTTCTGCCTTCACGTCGCCTCCCCTGTTCACTGTTCTCGACGGCCGCACCGAGATCGGCATGGTCGAGGACAGACTGATCGCCTCCATGCAGGAGGGCGACGACGGTTTCGGCGGCGGGCAATCCGCCATGGTCATCGCCTTGGCCGGGCGAAACTGGAAAATCAACCACATCGACTACAACCGCAAGGTCGTGCATGTAGAGCCGTCAACGACTGCGGGTATGGCCCGGTGGGGTTCATCGGGGCCGTCGTTCGGGTACGCCGTGTCCCAGGGCATGCGCAGGGTGATCCTCGGCGAAGACGTGGCAGGCCTACATCTGACCTCGCGCGCGGCAGAAGCTCTCGCTGACGTCCGTCAGTGGTGGTCGCCAACCGTTGGCGCCACTTCCGAGGCCATCTACCTGCCGAATGGGCACGGAAACAAGGACCAGGCGGAATGGTGGGACTGGGCGGGGACCGGCCGGAATCACCAACTCATCGCCGCCCTCGGCGCTTCCGCCTCCCGTGGATTCGATCCGGCGGCGGCAGCCGACGCTACCGCGCCAGGGTCTCAGCTTGCGCCTCTGGACCAGTCTGGTCGATACGACCGGCTACGCGTATTCCCCGATGAATCTCCGGCGACCATCCGCGAAAGGATCGACTGGTACGACGGTATGCCTGCGCAGCAGCGCCCGATGCCTTACGTTAGCCCAAAGGCGGTGTACGGGCTGAAGTTCAATGCTGCACTGCCGGACGAGGTAGCCCGGAAAATTCTCGCTAGGAGGATGGAGACATG